>JAFTMP010000223.1 GCA_017452335.1 Clostridia bacterium | reverse complement strand
TAAACGAATATCCCCCAAATCCTTCCGGCGGAACATAATTATGACCCACATCCACATATTCATAGTCATCCAAATCCACCCATCTTGCAAGGACCGGCTGCAAAGCCGCCGCAAGCTGCCCCGGCGTTGCCGTTTTGGGTACATCCACTGCAGCAAAATTAAAATTTCCTCCGGTAAATACCAGTTCACCGGCTTCGTTTAGCCCAACCTTTTGAGAATTACTGCCATTCACAATATAGGTATAATAGGGTGCACCGACCGCGGGAATGAACGTCCTCTTATAGGTCAGTTGATCTTTTTCACCGCTGATCGACAAAAAGAGCTGTTTTTTCAGCGGAATTTCATCCTCCACCACCGATTGCCCCTGCGCTGATGAAAGCAAGGTCTCATATTCCGGATAGTGTGTCGAAGGGTATCCGCTCACATACACCTGCTCCAGCTCTTCCTTTGGAATATCGGCAAGTCCGTGCTCATCCACAGAATACACAAACAAAAACTCATCAAGGCTTTTTTCATTAAGCGAAGCCTCTTCTATCACCTTTTCCTCCGAAGCGGAAGCGGACACACGCTCCTCGGGTGTGTAAGAGGGAGAAAGCGTGCCCTGCTGTTGGGACTTTAAAAGCGGTGTGCTTCGACAGGCGGTGCACAACAGGCATGCACCCAAAAGCAATGCCAAATTTCCTGCAATTTTTTTGGATGTATTCATCCCTTCCCTCCTTTAGGAACGCTTCCTTTTTGTTTATTTTATCACATTCACAGGATGCAAGTCAACACACCCTTAAAATTCCTTCAAATTCTACCTTTTGCACAAAAACAGGGTGCGGAATTTGTGCAATATGACAAACAGAGAAAAAAGGGGCTGTCTTTCCTAAAAACGAAAGATAGCCCCTAAAAAAGGATCGGTTCAGATCTCGGGAATCACGATCTCAACTTCGCGTCCTGCCGCGGCAGACTTTGCGATACCGTCGATGATCGCCTGGTTATAAAGAATCTCGGAAGAAGGAACGGGTGCCGTACCGTTTTCCTTGATGGCATCAAGGAAGGTGCGGATCTTCAGATCGAACAGGTTTTCTGCGGTATGGATGATCGGGATCTCGGTCTTGGTCTGCTCGCCGCAAACCTCGTGGTATAAGATCATCGGTCCGCCCACCGTGCCGTTCCAGCACTCGGTGGAAGGAATGCGCAGGCTTCCCTTGGTACCCATGATGATGGTATCACCGGGGGTGTCCAGGTTCATTGCCCATGCAATACGGAAGTCTAAGATCACGCCGCCCTCCAAGCGAATGAAGGCAGCCGCAAAATCGTCTACACCAAACTTCTCGGCATAGTCAGAGTGACCCGACTTGACGTATTCGGAGTAGTTCGGGTCCTTGCCGAAAAAGGCGGACTTGTAGCCCGAAACGGTCAGAGGCTTGGGGTAACCGATGGCGTTAAGAACCATATCCAGAGAGTAGCATCCGATGTCGCCCAGCGCGCCGATGCCTGCGGTATCCTCCTCAATAAAGGTGGTGCCGAAGGGGAAAGGAATGCCGCGGCGGCGTCCGCCGCCTGTCTGAATGTAGTAGATCTGACCAAGGGCGCCCGATTGCACGATCTTCTTGATCATCTTCATATTGGCGTCCATTCTGGGCTGAAAGCCAATGGAAAGAAGCTTTCCGCTTGCCTTCTCGGCGCGGCAAACCTCCACTGCCTCATCAAGGGTGACGGTAAAGGGCTTCTCCAAAAGGACGTTTAAGCCGTTATTCAGCGCGTAAACAGCGGGGCCTGCGTGCTGACGGTTGTAGGTACAAATGGTCACAGCATCCAAATTCAGGCTCTTGTCGTCGATCATTTCCTTGTGGGAAGCATAATCGGTCTTTACGCCTTCTACACCGTGTGATTTAAAGAAGGCTTCTGCCTTGCCGGGGATCAGATCGCATCCTGCAACGATCTCCACATCGGGCTGCTTCATAAAGGATCTGATGTGAGATCCTGCGATCCAACCGCAGCCGATAAAGCCGATACGCAGCTTCTTGCTGGCGTCAACGACCTTTTTTTGTTCAACATCCTTAAAAGCATCCAAGCTCTTGTCCAGTGCCATAATTTTAAACCTCCTAAATTTTGTTTATATCAGCAACCAATAGATTTCAGATATGCGCGGCTCTTGGCGGCACATTCCATGGAATCAAGTCCCATGCAGGGGGCATCCTGCTCCACCACCAGCCATTTACTGCCCGCTTCTTCTGCCGCCGCCAGCAGCTTCTCCACATCCTGTGCGCCGTAGCCCACGGGACGGAAGGAGAATGCTTCCTCTTCCTTTTGCTCCTCATCCTCATCAATGCCGATGAGCGCATAGAGCTTTGCGGGCTTCTTGCCGGGCATTACAAAGTCCTTTAAATGCACCACGGGGGCTCTGCCGCTGTATTTTTTAAGATATGCCGCAGGCTCAACCCCTGCAACGTTCACCCAGCAGGTGTCCAGCTCTGTTTCAAGCAGGTCTGCGGGAACGCGGGCATAGAGCTCATCAAGACCGTAGTTGCCGTTTTCCACCTTCACAAACTCAAAATCGTGGTTGTGGTAAAGCAGTGTCAGTCCCGCGTCCTTTGCCTTTTGCGCAAGGGATGCCACCAGAGCAATGGTGCCCTCAAAATCGCCCACGCCGGGTCTGCCCGCCTCGGGCAGGTAGGGTACGGCAACGTACTCACAGCCAAGGCTCTTATACAGCGCAAAGACGCCCTCGGCATCTGCCTGCATGTCCGCAAGGGGCACGTGGGCAGAGATCACCTTCAAGCCCAGCTTTTCTGTGATCGCCAGGATCTCCTCAGCGCTTTTGCCGTAAAGTCCTGCAAATTCCACCCCGTCATAGCCCATTTCGGCTACTTTTGTTAGCGTTCCTTCAAAATCTCTTGCAAGAAAATCTCTTACCGAATAAAGCTGTAAAGCAATCGGAAATTTTTTCAAAACCATCCCCACCCTTCGGTATCGTTTTTTTAGGATCAAGCACGGCGGATACTCCGCTCTCTTTTTGTGCTTTCCTATTGCATTATAAGACAAATCGTGCTATAATAAAAGTCAAAGCAAGGCGTTTTACAAAAAAAACAAGACAAATCTTGCTCTCTTTCCAAGACCTTACGACAGCCTTCAAAGGAGGGGACAGTATGCCCGTTTACGAAAACCACGGAAATATTCTCAGATGCACCCGCTCAAACCACCTTGGCTATTTTGCCCACAGACACAGAGAAATCGAGCTGGTGCTGATGCTGGAGGGCACCTCCACGGCGGTGATCGACGGGGTCAGCCATACCATTAAGCCGGGAAATGCGCTGATCGTCTTTCCCAACCAGCTTCATAAATACATTACAGACGGGCCCGAGGACTATATCCTCTTTCTCATTCCCGCCACCATCTACAATGACTTTGAAGAAAGCATCAACGGACACAAGCCTGTGGATCCCATCATCAAGGAGGGGGCAAAGAACCCTTATGTGCAGTCCCTTGCCAAAATGTGCCTGGAAAGCGAGGCGCGCTTTGCCTACCAGCGGGACAAGCATCTGACAGGCGCCATTCTTTCCATTTTGCTTGAGGAGCTGCAGGTCTACCCCGTAGAAGCCACAGACAGCGCCTTGGAGCGGGTGCTCATCTACTGCGAGCAGCACTTCTTGGAGGAGCTGACGCTGGACGTGCTTTCAAGGGAGCTCTTTCTTGGCAAATACTACATTTCCCATCTTTTCAGCCGCCAGCTTGGCATCAGCTTTATCAATTACATCAACGCCCTGCGCATTGAGGAGGCAGTCAAGCTCTTAACCACCACCGATCTGCCCATCACCGACGTGTGCTTTGCCTCGGGCTTCACCTGCACCCGCACCTTTAACCGCGCCTTTACCAAAAAGATCGGCGTTTCTCCCAGAGAATACCGCATGAGGCAGAAAAAAGAACGGCTGGAGCTTTGGGTATAATTGAGTGCGGAGTGCGGTCCTATATTCCCCTTTCCCACATCACATTTTACAAAGGAGCATTATGGTTTATCTTTTATTTGAAATTGCCGCGACCGTTCTTGACGGCATATTCATGACCTGGTTTTGCGCAGGGATCATGGGGCAAGACCGCATCAAGATGCATCCACGCCTGCTCATTCCCCTTATTTACACTGCCTTACAGTTGTTTATGGATCACGTGGTGATGCCCTTCAGCATTTTGCCCGTGATCGTCATCACCCTTGCCTGCATCCTCTATTCGCTGACCTTTGATAAAAAGAGAATTTTTGCCGCGCTCCTGTCAGCAGGACTCTTTATCATGACCATCACCGTGGGCATGCTGATCACATTTATACCCTTCAACTTGTTTATAGAGGATTTTGAAACAACCCTTTACGGAGCGCACACCGTTGCCCGCATCATTTATCTACTCCTTGCCAAGACCACACAGTTTGCCGCACTGCGCTTTTTATTGATCGTCGTTAAAAAGAACACCGATCTGAGCATTGGCTACGGGCTGCTGCTCATACTCTTTCATATCCTTTCCATGGTGGGACTTGCCGCAGTGATGACTTTGATGCTCGACCGCCGTTTTGCAGACTTCGAGCCCCTGTTGGTGTTCATCGCCTTTGCCTTTTTAGCTTTAGATGTCTTTTTATACGTTCTGATCTATCAGATCAGCCGTTTGCAAAGGGCAAAATACGAATTAAAGCTGATAAAAGAAAAGGAAGCCTTTGAAAAGGAGCGCGTGAGCGAAGCCACTGCCATTTGGGAAAACATCCGCAAGACCCGCCACGACTTAAAGAACCACCTGACGGTGGTGGCAGGGTATATGGAAATGGGCGACTCCGCGCTGTGCCGCGAGTATCTTGACAAGTTAACACAGACTGTTGAAAGCATGGGCGATCTCATCCGCTCGGGCAACGGGGTTTTAGACTATCTGATCAATTCCAAATTCTCTGCCCGCAAGGACGTAAGGCTGGTGGTCAGCGGCTCGGTGACCACCCTTGAGCAGATGGAGCCTGTGGACCTTGCCTGCATTGTGGGCAACATTTTAGATAACGCCTTGGAAGCCCAAGGGCATGTAAACGAGGGCGAGCGGCTCATTGATCTGCGCTTCCTTCCCCAACAGGGCTACACGGTGATCCTTTGCAAAAACACCGTCAGCGGACCGGTCCTGCAAAACGGAAAACTGAAAAAGACCGGCAAAAGCGATCCCGAATCCCACGGTCTGGGGCATCGGATCGTGGAAAGCACCGCCAAAAAGTACGGCGGCTGGGTGGACTATTTTGAAGAGGACGGCATGTTTGGCGTGCAGGTTACTCTAAGC
>JAFTMP010000222.1 GCA_017452335.1 Clostridia bacterium | reverse complement strand
TCAATGCGTTAATAAGGGTGGATTTTCCCACGTTTGCTCTGCCTACAATGGCAACAAAACCTGTCTTCTTCATGCTTCTTCGCTCTCCTTTTCGTCGTCGCTCTTCCGTTCAAGCTTTAACAGCTTCATGATCTCCTCTTGACGGAAAAACATATCCTTTTCGTCTTCTTCCGATGTCTCGTGATCGTAACCGATCAAATGCAGTACCGAGTGTACCACGAGGAAGGCACATTCTCTCTCAAAGGAATGTCCGTATTCCTCTGCCTGTTCCTTTGCTCGCTCAAGGCTCAATACCACGTCGCCCAGCGCCAAAACCTCTTCGTCCTCAAATTCGTCGTCAAAAAGAGGGAAGGAGAGCACGTCGGTGGCGCGGTCGATGTTTCTGTATTGTGCGTTGAGCTCTCTTATTTTTTCATTATCGGTAAAGGTGACCGACACCTCGCACGGACGCTGAAAGTCCTCGTATTTTAATGCGGCGTTTACGCTTCTTCTCACCAACCCCCGCAGCTTTTGGGTCACGGGCAGCTTTTCCTGGTCGTTTTGAATATATACCGTGTTGTTCATAGTGCTTCCTTTTCTTAATCCTTGGGTTTTCTCTTCATGGAATAGCGCTTTTGCTCTTCCTTGATCTGCTTTTTTGCATACTGCTCATAAGCAAGAATGATCTGCTGAACCAGCTTGTGGCGCACCACATCCTTGTCGGTGAAGCGGTGGATGGCAATGTCTTCGATCCCCTCAAGCACCTTCACCGCCTCCACCAGACCGCTTTTTTGCCCTCTTGGCAGGTCCGTTTGGGTGATGTCGCCTGTGATGACCGCCTTGCTGTTGTTGCCAAGGCGAGTGAGGAACATTTTCATTTGCTCGGGCGTGGTGTTTTGCGCTTCGTCGAGGATGATGAAGGAATCATCAAGGGTTCGCCCGCGCATATAAGCAAGGGGGGCAATTTCAATGGTGCCTTTTTCCATTTGCTTTTGGTAGTTTTCGGGTCCCAGCATCTCAAAGAGCGCATCATAAAGCGGTCTTAAATAGGGATCGATCTTGTTTTGCAGATCCCCCGGCAAATACCCCAACTTCTCGCCCGCTTCCACGGCGGGGCGGGTAAGGATCAGTCTGGATACCTGTCCGGCTCTCAGCGCACTGACTGCCATGGCAACGGCAAGGAAGGTCTTACCCGTTCCCGCAGGACCAATTCCCAGCACCACTGTGTTTTTGCGGATGCGATCGGCATAGATCTTTTGTCCTGCCGTCTTTGCCTTGATGGGCTTGCCCTTCACGGTGATGCACAGGCAGTCTGCCCCTGCATGCACCATGCTCAGTTCCTCTTCCTCTCCCCGTTGCAGGGTGGTGGTGACATAGATCAGCTTTTGCTCGGAAATTTCCTCTCCTCTCGCCGCGCGCGCCCGCAGATGCTCCAGCGCCTTCACGGCTTTTTCCACCTGCTCCTCCGATTCCGCCTTCACGGCAATGGCACAGCCCTGTGCCCATCTTCCTCTGTCGGAAATGCGCACGTCAAATGCCTTTTCAAGAAAACGCAGATTATAGTCTAAGCTTCCGAAAATAGCGGCAGTCTCTTCGGCGCTCTCGGTAAACACGATCTTTTCTGCCATACTGTATGATCCCTTTCTTTCACATTGGATGCACTGACAGGGACTGTGCAGTGCTCTATTTTACCGATTCCTACGGTTCGTTTTTTTGGGGAAGTCCCACCTCTACAGGCTTTGCAATATCGCACACGCAAAGCGCCGTGAGCATGGCGCGCACACCGCGGTCATCCTCGATGAATTGAAATGATGCTTCAAGCAGCTCCCCGCCGTCCTTTTGCGCTTGTTTGATCAACTGCCTTTTGGCTTGTTCCTTGGCTTCTTCAATGCCAATGGTATACGCTTGCTCCTCGTATACATGGGCGCGCTTTACGTGAATGGGCAGGGGCAGGGCAATGCCCAGGATGCTTGGACGGTATTCATCATCTATTGTAACATATTTTTCCTCTAAAAATCTACTGTTTTTGAAAAAAATAATCTCTTTTCCCAAAATATTTATGGATTTTTCAAGGATCACTTCTTCTTTTACCGTCGTTTTGGTCTGCTCCAAGGGAATATACACACTTTTATAAAGAGAGACCTTGGCATAGACCCTTCCTGCCGCGATCTTGGGGTAAAGCCCCGTGTCTTTATCGGAAAAGCCTGCCACCAGCAGTTGCCCCTCGTGCACTGTTTGCCCGATGCTTGCCATGGCTCTGCCCGCGCTGAGCTCATAGCGTACGATCTGTCCTTCCCGCCCTGCCACCAGATTCACAAGCCCCTGCGCGGGCTGTTCATCACTTGGCTTTTCTCGGTTTTCAATGATCTGCACCTCTGCCACAGCCCCCATCATGTTGATGGAGATCCAGGCAATATCCTCTCTGCCGATGGGCAGGGTGTTGCACAGGGTGTGCAGATCCAGCGAAGGATAACGACATCCCACATAGAACCCGTATTCCTCCAAAATTTCCACCACCTGCTCTTCGCTGAGGGTGTCATTTCCTTCAATTTTGATCTGCCAAACGTACTGAAAGCTTTGATAGACCAAAAACAGTGCCAGCATGATCCCCAAAGCAAGCCCCGGACGGCAAAGCAAGTGTTTTAAAAAGGGAACAAGCCCCTTTTCCCATAATAGGACCGCTTCGATGTTTTTTAAGGCGCATAGATGCAAAAGCGCTTG
>JAFTMP010000221.1 GCA_017452335.1 Clostridia bacterium | reverse complement strand
CTCTTTGCCAGGACGACCCGAAGAATAAACCCTATTCGCTGGTCTGTGATTTTGAAAAGATCCCGCAGGCTGTGCAGGCGGCAATGGAAGGAACCCAGCTTTTTCCTCTTTTTTCTTGAAGAAGAGAGGAACTTTTAGGGGCATCCTCAATGCTTGGCATTGGGGATGCCTTTTTGGCGGCGGGCGGGGGCAAGTATCCCTCCCCTTGCCATGCAAATGCGTAAAACGATCTCTCTGCCGTTTTCTGCACCCGTTCCTGCGTGAGGACGGGCCTTGGTTCTTGACAAAAAAGCCCTTTTATGCTATCCTAAAAACAGGAAACAGGGTATTTTTTCGAAAGACTCTGGGAAATGACGGCTTTTTCAAGCCCGGCAGAAGATATGAAAAGAGTTATAGCGGCGATATTAACGGTTTTACTCCTGTGTACAGTGCTGTTGACAGGATGTATCGACACAAAGAACAAGACTGCGCACAGCGAAGAGCCCTCGTTGCCCTCTGCCGCCGGACCTGCGTCTGCCGGCTCTCTGCCCGACGAAAGCCCGAACATGTTAGGGAGTGCTATTTTAAAGGGCAGTGGGCGTACGACGAAAAAGGAGTTCCCTATCCTACTGCCGAAAAAAGAACATTTGTTTGAAATTTTCTATTGACAAATGGTCTGCGGTGTGCTATACTTCCTTTAGAAGAAAGGGGTGGCTGTGATGCTTTTTGAATCATTCCCCGTTTCGTGCGCTTCTTTTTTAAAAGGGAGAAACCCGCTAAAATTCATCATATAGAAGCGCATAAACGGCAAACGGGCAGTTTATGCGCTTTTTTGACGGTTAAAAATCAATCTTCACGTGTTAAAAAAGGAGTAAGTATGAAATTTTCTAAAAAAACAATTTGTATAGTGGCAGTTATTTCTCTGTTGATCTTGGCGGTTCTTCCCAATTTCACCCTCAGCGCCATTGAGTCTATGTCCTCCGAGCGGACAGGCAACGGAGCAAGAACGGCGGAGGTGACAACGGCAAGAGGCTTTGAAAACATGGATCAGGCGTGCAAGTTTTACTTTGGTAGCAACGCAAGCTACACCTCTTCATACGATCCTCAAACAAAAACCACCACCTACAGTGCCGGAGTGGAGGGTCAATATATTACGCACACTGACGGAAATGCGTTTGGATATTATCATGTCGGGGAGCTGATGTTTGTATTTTTCCTTGCGTGATGTGAGAAAAAGGAGAATTTTATGTCGCTGTCCTGTTTAGTTGAGCCTGCCGATCGGGATTGGATCAATGAAGCCGATATACTGTTTATCCGTGATACCGTCAAGGTGTATGACAAAACGGAAAAACGAGACTCCACCCAGGTCATAGGGCTTCAAACCAAGAGCAACCTCTATTTTTTGATCTGCGATGGTGACGAGTGTGCTTTGCGCAACCCCGAGGTCCTTTCGGAAATGAAGAAACGAAGGGACACGCGGGTGCTGAAAATGGTGTGTATTATTGACGGTTGTCCCAGTCAAGTTCCGAAAAATTTGCTTGAAGCGGTGCAAGGCTTGAATAAGGGAAATAAGGATACCGAAATACTGATTATGGCTTTGAAAAAATATCCCCTGCACACCTTATAGTCCAATAGCTTTTGAACCAAAAAACGGAGCGTTCCGAGAAGGAACGCTCCGTTTGAGCGTGTTGATGAACTTTTTTGCATGAAGAGTCAAGCCTTTTTCTTCAAGCCTAAAAGCTTTTAAAGAACCTATTTTTCGTCGATGCCCTTCATATAGGCTTTGCGGGTACATTCTTGTATCCTTCTTTCGGCAAACGACAGTTTGCCGCGTTTAAAGTTTTTGGAAAGTCTTGAAAACCTTTTTTCAAAAAGGTTTTCAAGTGGGTTTCCAAAGGGCAAAGCCCTTTGGTTTGGGGCAGTGACCCAAATAGTTTTTAATGGTTCATCATTTTTTATAAGCGTCAATGGCGTAAAAGCGGCTTTCGCTCTCAAACCCCAGGCTTTTGGCAATGTGCAGGGAGGAGGCATTGCGGCAGCTGGTGCAGTAGACCACGCCCTTTTTCATGTAAAGCAGGCGGTCGGCAAGCAGTGCCACGTTGGATGCCCCGTAGCCTTTGCCGCGGCAGGAGGGGTGGGTGTATACCGTTGCTTCTAAAAGCCGCTGGTTTTCCGAGTGCTCGTTTACCGTGGCAATGGACACCAAATTTCCGTTTTCAATGGTGATCGCGGCGGGAAGCCCTTCCTCCAGCAGATATGCGGGGTCAAAATCGGTCTTGTTCTCTCGAATTTGCGAGAGAATTTTTTTGTTTAAAAGCTGGGAGGAGGGAAGGATCGCATCGCGGTTGAGCTTTTTTCTGTTCCACAGCACGAAGGAGCGGTAGTAACGCAGTTTTCCCTGCTCGGGGCGCTCGTACCCGATCTCTTCAAGGTAGGGGGTGAGCATTTCATCCAGCTTTAGCAGGCTGTTCTTGGAAAAGGGATTTTCGTGGGTCAGCAGATATTCTCTTGCCTGGGGATAGACGCCGTAATAGCATTCTAACTCCATTTTGTTTTTGTATCGGCAGAACACCACCGGCACGATGGCAGGCGTGCCTGCTTCCAACAGCTCCTCTTCGTCCTCAATGCTAATATACAGCTTGGGAATCACCGCTTTTTCGGGTTGCTTTTTTTGTTCGCTCATATTCTGACGCTCTCTTTTCTTAAATTTCTGAATGAACCTGTTTTTTTACAGCTCCTCGCTGTCAAGACTCTTGTACCCTTTACCCAGCACCTGGCTTGCACCGGTAACGATCATAAATGCCTGAGGGTCCTCCTGCAGAACGATCTCGCGGGCTTTGGGTGCCTGCTGCTTGCGCATGGCGCACAGGATGATGTGCCGCTCGCCGCCGGTGTACGCGCCCGTACCCTGCAGGTAAGTCACGCCCGAATGAAGCTCCAGGGTGATGCGGCGGGAGATCTCCTCCTCCTTGGTGGTGATGATGTAGATCATACGGGCACCGTCTGAACCGTAGAGCACGAAGTTTGAGAAGTAGGACTGAATGAAAATGGCAAGAATGGAATAGATCATCACTTCGATATTGAAGTTTTCAAAGAGGAATACGCCGTTTTCAAAGGCGGCACAAATACTGCCGAAGAGCACGATCACGCCATCCAAAATGAGGTAGAAGGTGCCCGTTTGCATGTGCTTGTACTTTTGGCGAAGCACCTTGATGATGATATCGGTGCCTCCGAAGGTGGCGCCCGCCCGCATGATCAGACCGATGGATACTCCCACCAGCACACCGCCGCCGATTGCCGCGGGCAGAGGGGAGATGGTGTAGGGCGCCGACAGCCCGCCCAAAAGCATGTCAAAGACCTCCATGAGCAGGGAGGAGCAGAACACTGCCGCGATGGTTTTGGATAAAAACTTAAAGCCGAAGCGCACAACGCCCAAAATAAGGATGGGGATGTTGAAGATCAAGATGATCACACCTTTTCCAAAGGGCAGCAGTGCCATACGGTCCAGCACAATGG
>JAFTMP010000220.1 GCA_017452335.1 Clostridia bacterium | reverse complement strand
TCCTGCAAAAAGCACCTTAAAAACAGCCAGGACAGGGGATTAAACCAGTGCACGCAGGCGGTAACGAATCCGATCACCCGCCACAAATTGTCTTTCTTTTTATATGCGTTTGCTCATGAAGCAGGATCAGCGACAGTTCCCGTTCCCTATACGAGACAGGCAAGACGATCTTGGGCTTCAAAATCCCATAAACCGCAGGAGAGGAGACCTTTTGGCTGAAATACACCCCCGAAAAGTCCTGCTCTGCTCCCGAAAGCGCCTCTCTTTGGGAGGAGCAATACAAAAAGCCGTAGATACCCAGCAAAGAAAGCCCCACCGCCGCCCAAAGAATGGAAGAGTAAAAAAGAATATCCTCCAAAAGGGGCTCCTTGATGATGAGGGGAAAGTAGCTCTCTGCCCATTGCATGGAATTCGTCATCCCCACATGTTCCCCAAAATCCCCCTGCACAGGCAGATAGACTGTTTTGATCTTGGTAAAGAGAGTGGAAATAAGGGTCATGAGCGAATACCGGGAGCTCATACCCACGGGGATCCACATGCGCAAAAGGGGAAGGAGCCATAAAAACTGGGTAAAACGGCGGGGAAGCCCCCGAATTTTGCGCAAAAGAAGCACCGCCGCCCCTGCAAGGGACGCCAAAATGCTCATATTCATCACCCAATAGAACAGCTCGGCAAGCATCCCGTCACCTCTTTTCAATCAGCGCGCGCAGTTCCTCCAGCTCTTCTTTTGAAAGGCTCTCGTCCTCCAACAGCGCGGAAAAGAGCGCCTTTTTGGAGCCGCCAAACAGCCGATCCACCAGTGTGCGGGTCTCATTCTTGCAAATTTCGTCCCTTGAAACAAGAGCCGTGCATAAAAATCCCGGGTCCTCTCTTTTAATGTACCCCTTGGCTTCCAATTTTCCAAGCACGGTATAGGTGGTGTTTTTATTCCAGCCGATGCGCTCCTTTGCCAAGAGGCTCAAATCCTTGGCGCTCATCGTTCCATTTTCCCAAATGAGGGTCATGAGCCGCCATTCACTGTCAAAAATTTTCTGTTGCATCTTCATCCCTCCAAGTGGACTATTTCTATAGTATATACTACCACGATAGTCCGTATTTGTCAAGTGCTTTTGAGGATCTTTCTAAAAAATCGTCTTTCCTGTGATATTGTCTGCAAACCGCACGCATTCGCCATTCATACCTTTGCTTCTTTCCCTTACTAAAGTAAAAGGGGGTGTCTCAAATGCATTCTGAATTTGAGACACCCCCTGTTTAATTTGCAATAATTTATCAAGCCTTTTAATACTTTTAATAATAAATAGAGATCTGCATTTGACCGTTTTCATGATCGGTCAAATGAATGCTCCTGTTTTCGGGATCGGTGCCCGAGTAAGCATAGCTTTCCGTCTGCTCAATCGTGTATCCGAAATCGGTTAAAGATTGTGCATAGGCGTGGAACGCCGCAGAATTGTAGGACTTGATATAAATGGTGAAGCAGCTGATGTTATCTTGATTTCCCCCCTCCCAGTCATTAAAGGGAAGATCGGGAATGTATACATCCCCCAAAAGCCACGTCCAACCCTTATGGGGGTCTTCGGGCGATGACTCCGCAGCTTCAGTCGATGCTTCGGCAGACGGCGTAATGCCGCCAACAGGTGCTTCATCTGCCCCTGTAGTGGTGTTTCCGTTACTGCAGGAAGTGATGCAAAGCGCCGCGATCAGCAGTAAAAATATAAGAATTCTTTTCATAAAAACCTCTCTGTATTGTCTTAAATTGCTATTCAATATACAGTTGAACAGCGCTTTCATTATAACAAATTCTTTCCTTTTTGTCAATGTTCAGGATTACTTCTTCCTTAGTTTTATAAGCGATACGCCAAAAGAACCGCGGGAATGAATGACGTTCAGTCCTCAACCGCAGGCACCGCACCGCCGAACTGAGAAAGAAGCACCGCCGCCTGCATGTAGCGGTGAAGGGCGCGGCACAGAACGGTGCGCTCACCCGCTTGACAGGTAAGAATCAGCTTGTTACCCTCCGTGTACACGCCAAAGCGCTCCAAAACAGGCGCGATCTGTCTGCCAAAGGCAGGGGAAAGGGCATCGCTGAATGCCAAATACTGCTCAAAGACCGCGCCCTCATCATAAGAATTGGCGTGATCCCGCAGGGTGATGCGCTCACCGTCGGTCAAAAGAAGCCAGACCGTGCCCGTTTGATTACCGAGAAAACAAAGGACAGGATGAAACAGTGTACCCAATTGCTCGTCATACCGAATGTACATCAGTGAGCGGATTGCCTCTTCAAGTCCGCGGGGATCGCCCTCACTGCCCGAAACAAGGGGCAATAGGGGCGGGTATTCCTCGTACCGCTCATCCCCTCTGTAATGCTCCGCGATCAGATCGGCATGGGCAACCAAGATCACATACTGCAAAAAGTCCTCAAAGGTCACAAAGCCTTCCCCATCGGCGCAAAGCATCTCGCCCTCGATCTGACAGATGGTTCCCGCCAAGATCTTCTTTGCCATAGCAAGGCACGCTTCTTTTCCTGCCACCCTTTTTGAAAGCGCCCTAAGAGCAGCGCCCTCATCGCAAAAGATATAGCATCCGTCCCGATAAACGATGCGGATTTTTAAGTCTTCTTCCGAAAAGAAGCCCTTTAAAAGCAGGGTAAGCACCCCGTTTTCATATTCAAAACGGTAAAATTCCTCCAAAAGCGCCGCAAGCTCCTCTTCGCTTCCCACAGGCAGTGCGGGGCGCCAATCGCGGATGGCAACCGCCTTCTTGATTTTTTCATCAAGCTGTTCTTTATACTTTTCAATTTTTCCAATCACGTAGTCTTCAATCCCCTCACTGCAGGACGCTACCGCCTCCGGCGCCGAAAATCTTCCTGCGCGGTAGGGGGGCAGAAGAAGCGCGGTGTCCCCTCCTTCCAGCGTGGCAAGGCAGAGGGCAAAAAGAAGATCGGCAGGCAATCCTTCTAAACCCAGCTTTTCTGCACAGAGCTGTGCATCAAGCGCCAGTGATTGCAGAGAACGGGGCGTTTGCCCCCCTTTAATCTGCTCTTTTAGCCATCGTTTTGCCACAGAGGACACCAAATTTCCGCCCTTTCCCACCGCCATGGCGTAGAGCCGCCGCAGCCGCTCCTCCTCAAAGGGACGGGGAAACTCGTCTTTATCATAAGCACCCAGTCCGCGGTAGGGTTTAGCACAAAAGAGGGCAACCGCCGCAATAAAGCCCAAAACAGTCTGCTGCTCTACACCGCATTCACCGTCAATTGCAAAGCCCTCCCTTTGCAAATCTGCCGCCAAAACGCTGGGGGAAAGCGCACATTTGATCATTTTCTATGCCTCCTTGCCTGGTTTTCAATACCCGCCGCATTGCGTTCATCAACGTAGCATCGTTTCAATCGTTACGGCGGCAATTATTCGATCGGCGTATTCAAAATTTCAAGAGCTTCCGTTATATGGTGCTCTTCAAGCCCTCTGCCGATGCGCGCATCGGTGCGCACCAGCCGTGGGGCAAGAGTACCCCAGCCGAAAAAGATGTCGTCAAGGATCACAAAAGACTCGATTTCCTCTTCGGCTCCTTTCAGCCACGCCGTGATCTCCTCGGCACGCGCCCCAAGCTCGGGGGTCTTATCATAAAGCTCAATATCAAATTTATAAAACTGCTCCTCCAGCATCTTTCCCGTATAGTCGGTCTCAATGCCCTCGGGATCCCAGTGCCTGCGCCAACTGCTGGTAAGCACCGCCTGCGCCTGCCCCTTTTCAAGAAGTCTTTTTAAAAGGGGCAAACGGCTCTCGTCTATCGGACCATCGTAAAGCCCGCGCATGCGGTCGTAGGCGTTTGAGTTGAGCACGCCGTCAATATCCAAAAATACGATCTTCATTGCCCGCTTTCACCTCTTTTTACGCTTTTTTCTTTTTTAAAAGAACCACAACAAGCCCTGCCGCGGCAAGCACCGCCACACCGCCCGCAATGCAAAGAACGATGATCAGCGTGCTGTCAGCACCATCCTGCTCTCCCGGCTCGGTTTTGGAAGGACTTTCAGAAAGACTGCCCTCACTGTCTTCGGGCAGAGGCTCGTTCTCGGTAGAAGGACTTTGGTGGGAAGGGGTTGGAGGCTCGGGCGTAAAGGTGGCTTCCGCCTGTGTACCCTTGGAGGACGCACCGCAGGCACAAGAGAGGTAATACACACCCTCTTCCTTTAAATACTGTGCATCCTCTGCCTTGACAGTATAAAGGTGCTCGTGGAAGTTATAGGAAGCATCCAAGCTCACCGCGCCCTCGGGCATGGTGAAGGTCAACTCGGTTTTGGTGGCATCCTCAAGGGAAATGCCGCTTGCCGTCCACTTTTCAAGGCTTACTCCCTCGCAAAGAGGAGAAAGCGTCACCGTCACTTCACTTCCGGGCAGTGCCGTCTGCACCTTTTGCCCGTTTACCGTGGCGTTACCGCCCAGCACATCTAAGGCATAGCCCGCATATTCGTAAACATAAAAGACCGACGGGTCAGAGGTGAAGGCGTTGATCAGCCCGCGGGCATTGTAGTTTAAGCTAAAGGATCCGCTCTCAAAATAATATCCGCCCACCGCATATCTCAGCTTAAAGACGTTACCGTCCCCTTCCTCCAAGGTCGCCGTGATGGCGCGGTCGGAGGTCTGCGTCAGCGTCATGGCTTTGCCATCCTTTGAAAGGGTAAAGCCGCCGTCCTTTGCGGTGAAGGTCCAAAGGTAGTCATCATGCGCTCCGTAAATAAGCGCTCCGCCCAGCCCCTCTGCCTTAAAGAGTTCAAAGCCTACCCGCTCTCCTGCCGAATTGCTCTTGGTGATCACCTTGGGGGTCACGATCTTGTCAAGTCCTGTGCTATAAACCAGCAGATACTGTCCGCCGTCCTTTATGGTGGATGCATCGGTCACGCGGGTATACGCCTTGCCCTGCTTGTTGATGGTCAACACCTTGTCAAGAGGGGCCTTTTGCGTAACTGCAGTGAGAGCCACCGTTTGGGGAGATGCATACACATCGGTATTGGGCGAATAGCCCTCCTCGCCCTTGAAGGCATTGCGCACGCCTGCCGATTTCAAATTGTGCGCGCCCTGCTCATCGTAGCGGTTCACGATCACTTCATTTCCCTTAATCTGAAAGAGGGTCATGGTCAGCGCATCATCCGCGCCGTTTTCGTTGTTATAATAACCCACAAAGCCGGCATTCATATAGGTAAACGCCAGCGTTTCCACGGTAAAAGCGCTTCTGTTTCCGTTTTTGGCGATCTGAATGTCATCGCCCTTCTTCAAATACACTGCCGCACCGCCCAGATAATCGTCCCAGCCGTTGGAGTGGTCATGTCCGTAAAGATAGAAGATGTTCAACCCCTTCTTCCCTGCCTCATTCATGGCGTGAAAGAGAGAATTCGCATAAATGCCGTCCCCGTCGATCTTGGTGCGCATGCTGTAGTGCAGGGGCAGGTGGGAAAGGACGAAAATGGGGCGGTCATATCCTGCCTCGATCTTTTCATTTAAATAATCGGTGAGGTTTTGCGCGGTGGTCTTGATGGTCTGCTGGTCGTTGTTATACCACATGTAGTCATCGTTATTGATGACGAACACCCCGTATTTTCCGCTTGCAGGGTCATTTTCCCCGCTCTTGTTCATGCCAAGGCTTCCGCCCAGGGCATCATGGTTGCCCTGCACGAACACCATGTTTTCCCGCTCGATCATAGAAGAAAAGATGGAGACCACGGTATTCACACCGGTCTTATTGGAGCTTTCATCCCCATAGGTATCATAATCATAGTCACCGCAGAAGAGCAGTCCGTCAGCCTTTTTTACTCCGCTCTGCTCCTTGAGCGTCTTTAAGATCTTTTGAACCACCTTTTTTCCGCTTGCCGGACCGCTCTTGGGCTGAAAGTCCGAGCAGGCGATAATGGTCGTCACTTCCTCATCGGCAAAAAGCAAAAAGCTTGCCGGAAGAGCCGAGATCAGCAGTACGACACAAATTCCAAATGCAATCAATCTTTTCATGTTTGTACTCCTTTGATGTAAAAGCCTTTGTTGCCCTTATTATAGCACAGTGCTTTCAACTTTTCAATCCTTTTTAAAAAAAGCGGGGAGTCTTGTAACCAAGGCTCCCCAGAAACTTGTCAAGATTAGTGGACAAATTAAAGAGTTAATTTTTCAAAACATTCATTCGGTGTAAGATAGCCGATACCCGAGTGAAGTCGATCAGAGTTGTAGTAAAACTCAAAGTATTTAACCAAAACTCTGCTTGCATCC
>JAFTMP010000219.1 GCA_017452335.1 Clostridia bacterium | reverse complement strand
TCCACGAAGTTGCCCCCACTAGAACCTGAATCTAGCGCGTCTGCCAATTCCGCCATACCCGCATATTTAGTTCCGGTTGGCGTACCCTATTGGGCTCTCGCTGACCGCTATGATATTATAGCACAAAACAAAAATTTGTCAAGGGGTATTTTAGAATTTTTTTATTTTTTTACAAGTTTTTTATTCTGCCTTTTTACAGTGCTCCCTGCGCACACAACGGCGGCAAAAAGCACCGCGGAAGGTGCTTATTTTACCCGTTTGCTTCCCTTTACAACATGCATCAGCACGTACACCGTTACCAGCAAGGCAACCGTCCCGCCCAACACCGCGTACATGGCACCGACAGACACCGGCTCTCCAAAAAAGTACAAATTGCAGTCCACGCTGTCCTTAAATGCTTTAATGGATTCTTCCGGAAACTGCGCCGCTTTCATTTCTTCAAATACGCCTCTCATGGCGTGGTTGCGCACAAGCGCGGTGCCGTACGTTCCGGGGAGGAAGGAAATGACCTTTTGAAGTGCGGGGGTAAACTGAGAGATGGGCATGTATGCCCCGCAAATAAAGCCGTATCCCGAGCTGACGATGGTGCCCACTGCCGAGATCTGCCCTTGGCTGGACAGGAAAAAGCCAATGATGGAGGAAAGCGCCGTGCCGAACAGCACCAGCAGTACCACGTCAAGAAGCAACAGAAAAATATCCGCAACCGACATATAAAAGCCGATGGACGATACATACAAAAGGCAGACCGCCGTTGCCGCAAGGCAGATGATGAGGGTGGAGAGCAGCGTGGCAACGTAGTAGCTCACTGCCAGCGTCGCAGGCTTTACGGGAGAAACGGTCAGATCCTTGATGACGCCGTTTGCCTTATCCTGCACCATCAGCATATTGGAGCAAAAGGACACCGTCACGCAGGACACCGCTAAGATCGAGGAGATCAGCTGTCCTGCCACAAAGCCGTCGATCAGCTCCTCTGCCATCGTAAGTCCTTGAGGCAGTGCCGACAGAAAACTGTCTCTATACACGTTGCCCAAAAAGGTGGCATACAGCACCAAAAGGATGGCAGGGGTGATAAGAGAAGTGAAGAACATTCCCTTATCCTTAAAAAACAGTTTTACATTTCGTTTGATCAATGCACCAAGTGTTTTCATTTTTCGCTTCCTCCTGTCAGTTTTTTACCTGTCACGGCAAGGAAAACATCATCCATCTTTCCTTTTGTGATCTCGTAATCCACGAAAAGCGCGGGGTATGCTTGAATCAACTCGGTCGCCTTGGCGGTGTTGGGCACGGACAGCCTATAAGCATCTCTGATACGCTCATAGGGCACGCCCAGCTTTTCAACATCGCTTTGAGCGCTGTTATACAGCGTGATAAAATCGCCCGTATAGCTGTTTTTCAGTTCTAAAGGCGTGCCGCACGCCGAGATCTTTCCGCTGTCTAAGATCACCACATAATCGGCATCTGCCGCCTCCTCCATATAGTGGGTGGTCAAAAACACCGTCATGTTCCGCTCCTTACGCAGTGTGGTCATCACCGACCAAAGAAGATTTCTTGTCTGCGGATCAAGGCCCGTGGTGGGTTCGTCCAAAATTAAGATCTTGGGGTCATGAAGCAGTGCTCTTGCAATATCAATGCGCCGTCTCTGCCCGCCCGACAGCTTGCTCACGGTACGCTTCATCAAGTTTTCAAACTGCAACAGCTTTGCCAGCTCTGCAATGCGTTCTTTTAGTTCCTTTCCGCTAAGCCCGTACAGCGCCCCGCGGCTTTCCAAATTGTCCTTCACCGTCAGCGCGCCGTCAAGAAGAGAATTCTGAAAGACCACACCCAGCTTGGATTTCACCAAATCACTGTTTTTTTGCGCATCCTGCCCGTCAATGAGCACCGTGCCCGCGTCCTTTTGCAATTGTCCGCAAAGAATATTGATGGTGGTGGATTTTCCCGCGCCGTTCACCCCCAAAAAGGCAAACAGCTCTCCTTCCCTTACCGAAAAAGACAGGTCATCCACGGCACGGATCTCCTTAAAGGACTTGCTTAGATTTTTAATTTCGATCACATTATTCATCACTCTTCTCCTCTCTTAACGCTTCAAACAATTCACTAAGCAATCTGCTCACGTCCTCCATGGTAAACACACAGCGCTTTTGCGCAAAAAGCACTGCCAGCCCGTGGGTGTAGATAGACAGATGGTTATATATCTTCTGTGCCCCGGGGGTACCCATGTTATAACTACCTTCAATGGTTTGGAGCACCTCATGCTCCTTTGGATCTGTTGAGGGCAGATAGTGAGTGGGGTACTCTGTTCCATCCCCCGTTTGCATAAATAACAGTTTGAACAGTTCGGGCTCGTCCTTGGCAAACTGCACGTATTTTAACCCAATTCCTTTAAAGGGGGGCATCATCCTGCATCCCTCTTCAAAATAACTGCTATACAGGGCGTATGCTCGTTCCATCACCGCCCCGCGCACCTGCTCAATGCTTTCAAAAACGGTAAAGATAGGAGCAGTGGAGCACCCCAGCTCGGCGGCAAGGGTGCGGGCGCTGAGCATTTCCTGCCCGTATTTGCGCACCATCTCATAGGCGGCATCAACGATCTGTTCTCTTTGGTATTTGGCCTTTGGCGGCATAACGGCTCCTTTCTAAAACGCGCGTTCTATAACACTTGTTATTATACAGCATATACGCGCTGTTGTCAAGTACTTTCCAAAAAAAAACAGGCTTACACTTTTTACGTAAGCCTGTTGCCTATTACTTTTTATTACTGCGCCCGAGAATATAGTCTGCCGATACCTGATAGTACTCACACAATTTGACAAGATGCCGAATGGGCAACTCGTTCGCTCCCCGCTCATAGCGGGCGTACATGGTTTGGGATGTGCCCAAAAAGTCTGCGATCTGTTGTTGCGTCTTGTCGTGATCTTCCCGCAAATCACGGATCCGTTTGATGTAGTCCATACTGCCCTCCCCTTTTTTTCTATTATAGCTAATAAAAAAATATACTATTGACTTTAGTAAACATTTGTACTATAATCAGCAGTAGAAGACTGTATTTTGAACGCAAACAAGGAGAATGATTTTGAAAACCATTAGTGAAAACATCAAATTTTATCGAAAACAGCGGGGCTATTCACAAACCGCCCTTGCAAAAAAACTGTGCGTCACCCCGCAAGCCGTTTCCCGCTGGGAAAACGGTCACACCATGCCCGATGTCTATACTCTTGCAAAGCTTGCACAGGTATTGAAGGTGGAAATGGCTGAACTTGTAAACCAATAGTTGAATTTGGGGGCAAACGCAACTAACGGTTTAGTTTTTCTGCCCAAAAGCTCTTGAAACGATTTTTTTCGGGTGCTATAATACAGGCGTGATCACAAGTACACGAAAGGAACCCATTTTTTTAATGAAAAAACATATTTTTACCCTGTGCCTGCTTGCCTTGCTATCGCTGTGCATCGTTTCCTGCGACAGCGCCAAGACCACAGAGCCGATACCCAATTCCCCCTCGGGCGTTACGGAGCAATCCTCCCCCGAGCAAGCAGAGAAAGACCCTTCCGCGCCCTCCCCTTCCACCGAAAAAGGCGAGCGCCCCACCGAAGAGCCCTCTTTAAGTCCGGCGCCCTCAGAAGAGCCCTCCCCCACCAAAGAAGAGCCTACGCCCTCTGCTTCAAAAGAGGAACCTA
>JAFTMP010000218.1 GCA_017452335.1 Clostridia bacterium | reverse complement strand
GTCCTTACCTGCGGGGCTTCCTCTTTGAAAAAGAGGGACAGATTGCAGGATTTGGGCAAATTTCCTTCCGTTACGGCAGCGAAGCAGGCGGGATCGAATGTTGGTTTGAGGATCTTTACGTAAAAGAAGACTTCCGCTCCCTGGGGATCGGCGGACGCTTTATGGACTACGTCATGGAGCACTTCCCCGCCCCGCGCTATCGGTTGGAGGCTGAAGAAGAAAATCCCCGTGCCATTGCGCTTTATAAAAAAAAGGGGTTTTCCTTTTTACCCTATAAACAAATGATCTGTGATCGAAAGGATATATAAAATGAAAAAAATCATTCAGAAAAAATCGGCAATTTTAGTGTTCGCCCTGTTGCTGTGTTTGCTCATCACCTCCTGCGGTGCGCCTGCCCCCAGCGGGATGTTCCATCCCACCGATGCCGAAGAGTACGTTAACGGTGTGGAGAATTTTTCCTTCTCCGTGCCCGAGGGCTATACCGTAACCATGTCCTCCAACATGCTGGCGGCTGTGGCAGAGGGCTCCTCCTTCTCGGTGCAGACCCGTCACAGTGACTACTATTACCAAGGCGGGCTTGAAGAAAACTATAAAGAGCTCAAAAGCCAGCTCACCGCCCTTTACGGGGAATACACCGAAAAGAAAACTGCTGATCTCACCGTTGCAGATCAGCCTGCCCTGCGGGTGGAATACGAATTGACCGTAGCAAACGTGGCATGCGGATACATTCAGTATCTCTTCTATAAGGACACCTCTGCTTTCTACCTCTTCACCTATTCCTTCACCCCCGGCACGGCAGATGAAGCACTGCTAAAAAGTGTCCTTGAGACCATCACCTTTGATGCCGCAACACCCAAGGTACCCGAGGGCTTTCGCGCCGTACAAAATGCAGAGGCGGACAAGCTGACAAACGACCGCTATTTCCTCTACTGTCCCGACGAGTGGGTTTTTGACACCTCTCTTGGTCAAGTATACATGCGCGTGCCCTCCTCCACCATCATCTCCAATATTTCCTTCGTGGAAGTAAAGCTTGACGGCACCTTTGCAGACTATGCCGCGGCGTATGCACAAAAGACCGCGCCGGAATTGGACTGGGGTGAAGGAAAGATCGAGAGCATGGAGCGCTATATTTTAGCCACTCTTTACCAAATGAGCGGGACCCTTCCCGAATTTAAGATCCACACGCTGAATCTTGAGGAGGAAGAAGAGAGCGAGGAAGAGGCTCTTACCTACGAAGAAATCGCCAAGGACAAGCTTCTTTCCAAAAAGGACAGCATTTTGCAGACCTTTACCAACGACTACGACGTGCACTTCACCTATGTGGACTTCACTGCCACCCTTTCCGACCACAAGGCACACGGCTCGGGCGGTCTTTTTGAAACAGGCGCCGCAGAAGAAGAGAAGGATGACACCCTGCCCACCGCACAATATGCCTTCCGCCAGTATTTCACCGTGAAGGACGGCTATCTCTATTTCTTCACCTATACCACCTCTCTTGATCAGTTTGAAAATCAAAAAGAGGATATGGAGAAGGTACTGAAAAATTTTGAATTTGTAGAAAAAGAATAATAAAACAAAGAAGTTGCCCCTGCGGGGCAACTTCTTTGCGAAAGGAAGACTATGATCTATCTTGACAACGGCGCCACCACCCCTCTTTGCAAAAGCGCCATAGAGAAAATGAACGAGGCAATGGTGTCCTTCGGCAATCCTTCCTCTCTGCACAGCGAAGGACTGAAAGCCAAGGCGCTAAAGGATGAGAGCCGCGCGCTCCTTTACAAGGCGCTGAACATCCGCAAGGAGCAATACGAAATTTTCTTCACCTCGGGGGGAACGGAAGCCAACAACCTTGCCCTTTTTGGCGTGGCACGGGCAAAAAACCACAAAAATCCCAAGATCATCATTTCAGACAGCGAGCATCCCTGCATTGACGAGCCTGCAAGACGGCTGGAAAGCGAGGGCTTTCGCGTGGTGCGCCTTTCCACGGCGGGTGGGAAAATAGATAAAAACGAATTTCTTGCCACTATGGACGAGCAGACGATCTTAGTTTCCATTATGTCGGTCAACAACGAAACCGGGGCGATTTACCCTGTAAAAGAGCTGTTTACCCTGGCAAAGCGGATCAACCCCAAGGTCCTCTGCCATACCGACGCCGTGCAGGCATTCACCAAAATTCCCTTGAATCCCGCATCGCTTGGCGCAGATCTCATGACCGTCAGCGCTCACAAGATCCATGGACCCAAGGGGTGCGGCGCGCTGATCGTGCATAAAGAGGTACTGAAAAGACGGGCACTTCTGCCCCTTATTTGCGGCGGCGGGCAGGAAAACGGCATGCGCTCGGGCACCGAAAACACCGTTTGCATTGCGGGATTTGGGGGCGCGATCGCAGAAAATCTTCCTAAAATGCAGGAAAACATTGAGAAAATGAAGGAACTGCGGGCATATCTTTTGGAAAAGCTCCCCTCTGAGATTAGCGCCAATCTGCCCGAAAGCCCCGCTCCTCACGTCCTTTCCATCACCCTGCCTCAGATCAAGAGCGAAACGGCGCTCCACGCGCTGTCTGCAAGGGGCATTTGCGTTTCAAACGGCTCCGCCTGCTCCTCCAACGGCGGCGGGCACAAAAATTCCGTCCTTTCTGCCTTTGGACTTTCAGAAAAGCAGGCGGACAGCACCCTGCGGGTCAGCTTTTCACCCGAAAACACCAAGGAGGATGTGGACGCGCTGATCCTTGCCCTTGAAGAGTGTCTTGCCACCCTTGTACGATTCAAATAAACTTCCAAAACAACAAAAGCAAACGCAATCGTTGATCGCGTTTGCTTTTTCATTATTCTTCTGCGGGCGCGCCGTCAAGGATCTGCCACAAAAGCATTGCCAGATCATCATACAAAAAAGCTCCCGACGAGCCGTAGGAGATAAAATGGTACCCTTCCCCATCGGAGCGCTTTACTTCAAAGTACGGAAAGGTGGCTTCATCCCGAATCCATACTTCCTCGGGAATCTCCACTTTGAAAATGCTACCCTTCACTCCTTCAAAGGAGACCTCCAGCACCTCGTGGGTGTTGCTTGGAATGTCACCGTCCACCGAAAAGAAATAAAAGACGTAGAGGCTGTCGGGATAGTCATTTGCTCTGAGATCAATTTCTTCAGAAAACTCTTCTGTCCACTGATCGCCAAAAAAATTCGTCCGCATAGTATAGTGGACCGTTCCCGTAATGCCCGTTCCATCCTCGTTCTCAATGCAGGGACACCAGCCCTCCTTTAAGCTATACTCGGAAATGACAGAGCCCGACTCGTCGATTTCCCGCTCATTATAGGTCATATACTCCCCTATATTTTCGCTGTTTAACTCTACGATGGTGAAGTAGGACAAAAACTCCTCTTCACTTATGGCATTTTTCTCCCGCTCCATGTCATCAAGTGTGTCTTTCAGCAAATTAACGCCCACCCGCGCAATCCCGCAGGACGAGCAGGTAAGGGCAAAGGATAACACCAACAGCAGGGCGCACAGCTTGATCAGCGTATTTCTCATCAGATTACTCCTTTAAAGATCTTTTTTTCAGTATATCATAGATCCTTCAAAAAAGCAATCAACTATCTGTTGAGTTTGGCTCCTGCAAGCCGCCGATCAGCGTATGCCCGCAACAGCTGCACACGCCACCGCTAAACGCCCCGTTTTTCCCGCCGCACACGGGGCAGAACTGCAGGTCTGACCCGCTTTGAGGCAGACGCACCACCACGGGCGAGCCGTAAAGATGGAAAACGCGATCACCCTCCTTGAAAAAGTCGTAGTTGCCGTCGATCTTTGCCCGTTCGCTATATACCTTTTTTCTCACCCGCCGTCCCTCGTCGGTGCGGATGAGGAGGGTCACTTCGTTGCGATAGTAGTGCCCCTCTAAAGAGGGCTTGAATTTGCGCTCGAAGGCGCTGACCGTCTTCACGTCTACCCGCTCCACTCTTCCAAAAAAGGTACGGTCAAAAAGCTTTTTCGGTTTTACGAGAATGATTATGGGGAAAAGTATGCCAAACCCGCGGTAAAGTAAAGGAAAGCCGCTTCCAAAGCGGTCGGGCGGGAAGACGTCCTTGCCGAAAAAGCCGAACACCAGCCACACCACAAGCTCCGCGACGGCAAGGGGGAGGATCTGCTTTAAAAATGCTTTTTTTGAGAAGGCTTTTAAATCTTGGGGTAATTCATATAATATGCTGTTTTTCATCTATAGCAACATCCTTAAACTCTTAAAAACTCGGTAATTCATGCCATAATAATAAACAAAACGGCAATCTTACTATCCACCAGAGACACTTGAATGTAAACTTGAGCACTTTAAAAACAAGTTTAAAAAGCAACTTTGCTAACCACCAAACACACTTTAATATGAATTTGAGTGCTGTAAAAACGAGTTTGAAAAGCAATATGGCAACAATAGCTAAAATGGTCCAAAATGGAGCAATAAACAAACCAATTATTCCGAATATGATTCCAATTTCAAACCATGAAGATACTGTAGTTTTTGTTTTCTTAAGAACTCCTTCGGCAGCTTCTGTGAATTCTCCCAAAAATTCTCCTTGTTCGTTAAACACCTTCATTTAATTCCTTTTCTCCCTCTATATTCTTGACGTTCTTTTTGATTATAACACCGCTCATATTTTTTGTTAAGCAAAAGAGGGCTCCTTTCGGAATCCCTCCCCTTACAAAATCACGAATTTTCTTTTTCGGTTTTATCATCATTCCGCTTTTGGCTATCCTGCACTGATTTAATCACTGTAAAAATAATCAGTCCAATATCAACAAGCGTGAGCCCCGATGCACCCGCACCGACAGCAAGATCATCTACAATAATAGGGAACGGATCCGGCAGAGGAATATACACAAATCCAATAAGAGCCAAAATAGATAAAATCACAATTGCCACAAGTCTTTTCGTCATATTTCTTCTCCTCAAAACATATTACGATCACCAGATCACAATTCAACTATATCACGAATATATTCTTTTGTCAACTGCATACCGCAAAAAAAGAGGGACTCCTTTCGAAATCCCTCAAATTTTTGTTTGAATTATTTGCCGGTGAGCTTTGCGATTTCTTCAGCAAAGTTCTCTTCTCTCTTCTGGATGCCTTCACCCTTTTCGAAGATTACGAAGGAGTCAACCTTGATGCAGCCGCCCAGTCTCTTTGCTTCGGTTTCCAGGTACTTGCCAACGCTCATGGAGTCATCCTTTACGTAGGGCTGTTCAACAAGGCAAACCTTCTCAAAGAAGTTCTTGCCCATCTTACCTGCAACGATCTTCTTGAGAACCTCCTCGGGCTTGTTAGCAAGCTTGGGATCGTTCTTAGCAGCGGAAACCTGGATAGCCAGCTCTTCCTCAACTGCGCTTTCGGGAACATTTTCCTTTGCAACGTAGGTGGGAGGGTTACCTGCAGCGATCTGCAGAGCAACGTTCTTTACAACGTCTGCAAACTCAGCATGGTTCTTTGCAGCATCGTCAGCGTTGAACTTTACGATAACACCGGTCTGACCCATACCATGGATATAGGTGGTGGTGGTGCCTTCTACAACGATGAAGCGGCGGATGCTCAGCTTTTCACCGATCATAGCGATCTTCTCAGTGAGAGTCGCCTGAACGTCCTGAGTGGAACCGGTGTAGGTCTTGGTCATCAGCTCTTCAACAGATGCGGGATTGGTTTCCAGAATGGTCTTGAGAAGTCCCTTAACGAATTCCTTGAAGGTATCGTTCTTTGCAACGAAGTCGGTCTCGGAGTTTACTTCGATCATAGCGGTCTTGTCGCCATCCTTCAGAATGTCAACAACACCCTCAGCGGCAATTCTGCCTTCCTTCTTAGCAGCGGTAGCAAGACCCTTCTCACGGAGAATCTTAACAGCGGCTTCAACATCGCCGTCAGCCTCAACGAGAGCCTTCTTGCAGTCCATCATACCAAGTCCGGTCTTAGCGCGCAACGCAGCTACGTCCTTTGCGGTGATCTGTGCCATTTTCTATTCCTCCTTGATCTTATGCCTCAGCAGGAGCTTCAGCGGTCTCTTCGGTTGCGGGTGCTTCGGTCTGCTCGCCCTGCTTGCCTTCCAGAACTGCGTCTGCAAGAGAAGAGGAGATCAGCTTGATGGCGCGGATTGCGTCATCGTTACCGGGAATTACATAGTCAGCATCATCGGGATCGCAGTTGGTGTCAACGATTGCAACAACGGGGATACCCAGCTTCTTTGCTTCCAGAACGGCATTTCTTTCCTTTCTGGGGTCAACAATGAACACTGCGGAGGGAAGAGTGCTCATGGTCTTGATACCGCCATAGCTCTTCTCCAGGTTGTTCATTTCCTTCACCAGCGCTGCAACTTCCTTCTTGGGCAGCAGGTCGAAGGTGCCATCTGCCTGCATCTGCTCAAGGCTGTTCAGTCTTGCGATGGAGCGCTTGATGGTCTTGAAGTTGGTCAGCATACCGCCGGGCCAACGTACGTTTACATAGTACTGTCCGCATCTTTCAGCTTCTTCCTTGATGGCTTCTGCTGCCTGCTTCTTGGTACCAACGAACAGAACGTTTCCGCCCTGCTCTGCGATGGAGCGAACGAACATGTACGCTTCATCAAACTTCTGAACGGTGATCTTTAAGTCGATGATATAGATACCGTTTCTCTCGGTGAAGATGTATTCCTGCATTTTGGGGTTCCATCTTCTGGTGTGGTGTCCGAAATGAACACCTGCTTCAAGCAACTGCTTGATAGAAATTACTGACATTTTTCATGTCCTCCTTCGGTTTTTTCCACAACTACGCACTTCGCAAGGGGCATTTCCCTGCACCGAAAGATGCCTTCGTGTGTGAATTTCGGCAGATATTATACTACATTTCTTTAAAATGCGCAAGAGTCTTTTGCTACAGTTTACAAAAAATTAACAATCCTTTTTCCGCTTTTTTCCCTCCTCCAAGCACTCATAGCGGCAGACTAAAATTAAATCAGGGGACAGCCGATCAATGTCCTCAAAGCGCACCCTAAAGCGGGGCTTGCGGCTGAAATTAAACGCCCTGTTATCGGGCAAAAGAAAAGCGATGATCTGCCCGCACGCGGGATCAAACTCCAAGTCGTTGATATACCCCAGCCGTGCACCGTCCTTTACACAGATCACTTCTTTGCCGCAAAGAAGTGAAAAGCGGATCACACCAGGATGCACAGCAGTCCGTTGCTTCCCTCATTGATGATCCTGGAAAGGGTCTCGGAAAGCTTCTTTTGGGCATCCTCGGGCATGTGCTCAAGCTTTGCCCCCAGCCCCTCACTTGCCAGCTCAAACAGGGTCTTGCCCAGCATGTTCGTTTCCCAAATGCCCTTGGGGTTGCTTGCAAACTGCTTCTTTAAGCTTTGTGCCATCTCCTCCGACTGCTGTTCACTGCCCACAATGGGATTGATCTCCGTTTCAATATCCGCCTTGATCATGTGAATAGAGGAAGCCCCTGCCCGCAGGCGCAGTCCGTAGCCCCCCGGCTGACGGACGATCTCGGGCTCTTCCAAGTGTAAATCCTCGCTTGTGGGCATCACGATCCCATAGCCCGTGCGCTCCACGCCCTCCAGCGCCTTTTCCACCTTGGCGTATTTTCTGCTGATCTCCGAAAGATTGCGCACCAGGGAGATGAGCTCCTCGTCGTTTGACAGCGCAAAGCCCGTTAGCTCGCTGAGCACCTTATAATAAAGCTCATCCCGCAGTGCCACCCGCAGCTTGGTGCGTCCGCTGCCCATATCCACATGAGAAAGGGTAAGCCCCGACACGTTTTCATTGTTTTCAAGGTTTTTAAAGGCTTCCTTGACCTGTCCGATGCGCTCCACCTTCGCGCCGCACTCCTTAATGGAAGAAAGAAGCGATTGAGACAGCCAATGATCTCCCGGCAGTGCCGCCGTCCAGCAAGGCAGAGATACCTCAATTTCTTTAATGGGGAATTCTTCAAGGATCAGCTCTAAAATATGGCGGATGTCCTCGCCGTTTAATTCAAGGCAATTCACCAGCGCCACCGGTGCCCCGTATTTTTCCTCCAGCGACATTGCCAGCGTCACCGTTTCCTCAGCGTTTGGATGGGCGGAATTGAGCACAATGGCAAAGGGCTTGCCCAGGGCGCTTAATTCCTTTGCCACCCGCTCCTCTGCCGAAATATACTGCCCGCGGGGCAGATCGCAGATGGAGCCGTCGCAGGTCACCAGCAGTCCGATGGTGGCGTGGTCGGTGATCACCTTTTTGGTGCCAAACTCTGCCGCCTCTTCAAAGGGCATGGGCTCCTTTTGCCAGGGAGTATGTACCATACGAGGCTTACCATCCTCCAATTGTCCCAGCGCCTCGGGCACCACATAGCCCACACAGTCCACCAGCTTTACCTTCACCCCGGTGGCATCGTCTATACTGATCTCCACCGCTTCATCGGGGATGAATTTGGGCTCGGTGGTCATCACCGTTTTGCCTCCTGCCGACTGGGGCAGCTCATCCCGCGCCCGCAGGCGGTCATATTCTCCCTTAATATTGGGCATCACCAGATGCTCCATAAACTTTTTGATCAGCGTAGATTTGCCCGTACGCACGGGTCCCACCACGCCCACGTAGATCTCTCCCCCGGTTCTCTCTGCGATGTCTCTGTAAATTGACCGATCCGCCATATAAAAACTCCTCTCATATACTGCGCGTTCAGTGCAAGTATATGGGAGGAGTTTTATTTTTATGCCAGTTTTACGCCCCGACGGAAGCGTCCTTAACGCAAAGGGTTCCGTAGGAGGTTTCCAGCTTGTAAAGATGGCTCACGTCCGAGCCGTCAGCGCTGAAGATGCGGAAGCGTGCGCTGTTTTCGGTGCTTCCGGGCTCTGTAAGCTCTGCAAAATTGCTGACCTCTACATAATGCCCGGGAATGAGTCCGCCCTTGGCGATCCACCAGACCTCCGCGCTGTGGGGCTTGCCGTCGTAAGTCTTTTCACTGCTTGCCGTATGGATCTCCAATTCCATAGCGTCTACCGTTAGACTCCCCTCTTGCAAGTTCACCTTATACAGCGCCGTCACATTTCTTCCCTTTTCATCCCGTATGGTATAGCTGATCTTATTTTTCGTCGTGCCCGGTGCAGTGATCGATCCGCTTGTTTGCATTTCGATCACGTGTCCTTCATCAAGAAAGCCTTCCTTGATCCAGCACCCATCGTAGCGAAGGGGTGTGCCGTCATAGATCTTTTGCGCACTGCCGCTTTGCAGGGTCAGCTCCTTGTAAAACTGTACGGGCTGATCGTCTTGGCTATTGCCGCCCGAACCGCCGGAGCCCCCCAAGCCGCCGCCCGAAAGACTTGATCCGGTCACCTCCATCACAGTCCAGCCCAGTCCCTTGATATAGACCTCCACCCAGGCGTGTGCCTGTCGGGAGCTCACATCGACCCAAGAATTTCCAACGGCTCCGGCATAGTACCCCGTTACATAGCGCGCAGGATAACCCAGATAACGGTAGATCATCACGCCTGCCGAGGCAAAATGCTGGCAAATGCCTTGTCGGCTCTCGGTGAGGAAATAGCTGACCACGTCCTGTCCCACGGGAATATTTCCGAAGTTCAAGGAATATTTGGCATACGAGCGTACCGCCGCGGCAATTTCTTCGGGTCCCGCTGTTTTTTCAAGAGCGCTTTCCTTTAAAAAATGCTCCAGGGCAGGGGTAAGGTAGCTTGGCACCGCAGTGTAGCTTTGCGAAACAAACGCCTCATACCGTGCCATCTGATCCTCATATCCCTTCAACTGCAATCCTGTTAAATCAGCAGAGTCTGAGGGATAAAATGCGACCTCGTATTTTTTATCGTCGTTGCTGACACCGTAATCTGTGGTACTGCCCATGGTTTCGGTGGTATAGCAGGGCAAAACAAACCCGGAAAAGATCCGCTCAATAGACAACGTTACTGCATCTGCACCGCTGTTTTTCAGTGCCGTTGCCGTATACGCCAGGGGACTCAGCTCATTTTCCTTCACTTGATAAATCGGTGCCCGCTCAAATCCGTTTCCGTTATAATCGCCGTAAGACTGATCCCGCAGGTAGACCACAGTGGTAACGGGAGAATAGATCTGCAACACCGTTATATCGTTTGGTGTAACAGAATCACGACTGAGCAGAGCATCGTCGTTCTCATTCCAATCGGGCATTGTCGCATCATCGTCCGGATTAAATTCTCCCTTGCCGATCTCAGGTCTGATGGGTACATTATTTGGGTTTTCGTCATTGTTGGGTTTCACCGTCAGCGTTCCAAGACACTCGTTAATCTGATAGCAGTGAGACACATCCCGTCC
>JAFTMP010000217.1 GCA_017452335.1 Clostridia bacterium | reverse complement strand
TCTGTGCTCAACCAGGTCATGCTTCATCAGTCAATTATTGGTCTTGAAGCAAAGACGGCTCTTGATAAATACGATGTGACCCCCGATGTGATCATTGGGTGTGCCGGCGGCGGATCCAACCTTGGTGGTTTGATCGCACCCTTCATGGGCGAAAAGATCAAGGGCGAAAAGGATTACCGCTTCATCGCTGTAGAGCCTGCCTCCTGCCCCAGCTTTACCAAGGGTAAATACGCGTATGACTACTGCGACACAGGCATGGTCTGCCCCCTTTCCAAAATGTACACGCTGGGCTCGGGCTTTATTCCCGCCGCAAGCCACGCGGGAGGACTTCGTTATCACGGCATGAACTCCACTCTTTCTCAGCTCTATCATGACGGATTGATGGAAGCCACCACCGTGAAGCAGACCGAGGTCTTTGCCTCTGCCGTGGAATTTGCTAAGTGCGAAGGAATTCTGCCCGCACCCGAAAGCAGCCACGCTATTCACGTTGCGGTCAACGAAGCGCTGAAATGCAAGGAAACAGGCGAAGAGAAGGTCATCCTCTTTGGTCTGACCGGAACCGGATACTTTGATATGGTTTCTTATCAAAAGTTCAACGACGGTATTATGAAAGACTACATCCCCACCGATGAAGATCTTGAAAAGGGCTTTTCTTCCCTGCCCAATATGCCCGAGAATCTGAAATAACAGCAAAAACACGGTCTGCTTAGCAGACCGTATTTTTTATCTCTTCTTGTTAAGCTCATCTACAAATGATTGCTTGAAGCTTTCAAAATCGACAATTCCATAAATCACCAGGTCGCTGATTTGTTCTTGCTCCAGGCGACCGTTCAGTAAAATCGCTTCACCTGCACCCGAAAGGATCAAACGTCCCACGTTTAATCTTTTTTCAATCACATTTTGCTCAAACCGAAATCCATACAGCTTGGTGATTTTGTATGAATCCTTGATTGCATGGCGCATCATAAAATTAAACTTTAGAAGCGTGCCCCGATCAAAAACAAGCGCACCGGTTTGGTCGATCTCAAGATGTGAAGTGTGTGCAAGCGGAAGAAATACAACCGCGCCAAGAAGCAAAAACACACCCACTTCAAGACCCATTTCTATCCCATTGCCTTGAAAGCAAGATAGCAACGTGACAACAGCGGTAAGTATGCCGATTGCAACAAACAGAAGCAGATGTCCAGAGGAGAAAAGCGCATAGTATCTATTGATCTTTGCGGTCATTTTTCTCCTCCTTGTCCGTTAAAATCTCAGTTTTTCTCCGTTATCCATCGCAACGATCACTTGAATCGCCTGGGGATTTCCCTGCTTTGCGGCTCTTCCGAAATAATCGCGGGCACGCGCCTCGTTCTTTTCGGTACCGACGCCATTGTAATGACAAACTGCCGCCATCATCATCGCCTTTTGTCTGCCCTTGCTTGCCGCTTTTTCAAGGTACTTTAGTCCCTTTTCCTCATCCTTTTGCACATTTCCTTCGCCATACAAGAATGCCTTGCCAAGGATCTCATAGAAAATAAAGCTTCTGCCCTCTGCAAAATGTAAAGCAAGCTCTTCACCCTTTGCCACGTCCACCTTCACGCCGCTCTTGTAGGAAATGCCAAGATAGGTCTCCACCACGCGCACCTGCGCATCCTCGCAACCCATCTCTGCCGCCTTGGTAAATACCTGGAAATCGTTTTCAAACTGACCGTCCATGATATACGCCTGGGGATGCTCAAACATTTTCTGCGCCTCCATCAGATCCTTTTGCTTTTGCAGTGCGCTCTCCGCAGCAAGACGCTCGTTTTCGACTTTTTCCTCATACTCTCTGCGCGCGGCATCCTGTGCTTGCTGTTTTTGAGCATTTACTTTCTGCAGCTCCTCGGGAAAATCCTTATAAAAGGCATCCAGTGTCTTTTGATACTCCACTTTGCACTTTTCAAAATGCGCCAGCGCAGTGTTTCTTACTTCTTCTTTTTCAGCTACGACCGTCTGTACTTTTGAAACTTCACCGTCAAAAACCGCTTTATCCGCTTCCAGCTTCTTGCCCTTCTTATTTTTATTCAGCAGAAAGATGACTCCCAAAATCCAGAGCACAACACTTAAAATACCTAAAATTGCCGGCACGCCATTGTGTCCAAGTGCTTCCCAAAAGTTGTCTTCAGCTTTCAACCAATACAGCCCATAAAAAGGGATCACTACATCAAATGCCAAGGCAATGCCCATCATGACCATCCAAGTACGATCAAGCTTGTGGGAATGCAAGGCAAACTCTCCGCTTCTCTGCTTGCTTTGGGCATCTGAAAGCAGCCCGCTTGCCTCTGCCAGCGTTTTTTCTGATGCTTGATACTGCTCTCTCGCCTGTTCTACAGAGTTATTCTTTTCTTTCAGTAAAGCTTGATACTCATCGAATGTTTTTGCCATGGCGCACACCTCTTAATTCAATCATTTTTTCTATTATACAAAATTTTTTGCTGTTTGTACAGTACTTTTCTAAAAAAAATTGGTGCGTATGCTCCATTAGGAGCATACGCACCGTGTTTTTTGAAAATTACTTTTCAGTACCGATTACTTGAACCTCGGTAATGGCGATTGCACCGTTTTCAACTGCCTTGGTGAAGTTGCCAATAGTCAGCTTGGTGATGGTCTTGCCACCCAGATCGAAGGTCATGAATTCAGCGGTATCCCACATATTCAGTTCCATCGTGCTACCATCGGAGAAGGTCACCACTGCGTTGATCGCATGGGTATCGTTGGAAGAGGCTCTCATCTTGATCTTCAAGGTGTTTGCAACAACTTCTCTGCCGAAGTCAATGGTCAGTGCGGCATTCTTGTCAGTTGCCGCGGGCAACCATGCCTGGTAAGGCCAAGCACCGGAGCTCTTATTGGAAACAAATCCGTCAATCGCACAGTGAGGTGCGGCAGTACCGGAGGTGTTGGTCGCTGCAGATGCATGAGGGAATGCACCGGTGTCGGTTGCATTCAGATCGTATGCGTTTACAGCCAGGTTTCTTTCCTCTGCCAGTTCATCAGCAGTAGGAATACGTACCATGATGGTGGGGTTGCGGTAGAAGGTTACGCTACCCGAACCGCGCATAGTTACGTTATAAGAGGTTGCAAGGTCAGCAGGAATCTTGAAGGTGAAGGTACCGTTGGGTACATACAGAAGCGCTTCGCCCTGGCGTTCATTCAAGGATACTGCCACATACTTGCTTCCGGTTACCTTTACGGTGATGGTCTGTCCGGTCTTGAACTGAGAATCCAGATACAGGATCGCCCAGCCGTTGCCCTTTGCAGAATCACCGGAGGAGTGAGATACTTCAACAGTACCCTCGGGCAGCTTGCCTGCCAGACCCAGCTTCACGTATCTATCCCACTGCTCGTAGAAG
>JAFTMP010000216.1 GCA_017452335.1 Clostridia bacterium | reverse complement strand
TAGGCTAATGCCTCCGTCTCCCCAGGGCAGATGAAAGACGATCTCTTTTTTGTCACCGTTAAAATCAAAGCGGTACTCGTCAAAAAAGCCCCTGGTCACGGTGCCCACCCGTTGCGCCTCCTTCACCACTTGATGAAGATACTCACTCTGAAAGCACGCCGACGGATATCTGGGCATTAAAAAAACACCGTTTAACTCGTACGCCTTCTTGATGCCCTCTTCGATCTCATAAAGCAGGTCCTTATCCACGATCTGTGGAAAGGTACAGTGCGCCTTCACGATGCGCCGCTCCTTGTCCACTTCTCTCTTGATGTCGGTGGCAAGGGCAAGAACCGCCCTTTGCTGCTCACTTGGCTCAAAACGCCGAAACAGTGTAAAAAAATTCACTTCGTTATTCATTTTTCTCTTCCTTTTCGCACTTCTTGTGCATCTTGGTATATAAAACCCTATCTTTTCTTTGGCACTTCCGCCTGCCCGAGAGGGGTCTCTCGGGCATTAAAAACGGAAAATGCTCTGCCGCGCCGTCGTAACGGAACGGTATTTTCTTATTATGCGTCACGCGCAGCGACGATTTTTTACTGCATCGCCTTGATCTCTTCGATCAGACGATCCACCAGCTCCTCTTCGGGCACCTTGCAAAGGATCTGTCCCTTTTTAAAGAGCACTGCCTCGCCCTTGCCTCCTGCGATGCCCACGTCGGCGTCTGCCGCCTCTCCGGGACCGTTGACCACGCATCCCATAATGGCAACCTTCATTTTTCTCGTCAAATTCAGCTTGCGCGCTTCCTCTTCAAAGCGCCCCGCAATGCCGATAATGTCGATCATGGTTCGTCCGCACGTGGGGCAAGACACCAGCTCCAGCATGCTCTTATCATCAAAGCCCAGTGCCTCCAGCAGTCTTCTGCCGCTATGTACCTCTTGTACGGGGTCGGCAGTCAGCGAAAAGCGCAGGGTATCGCCAATACCCGAAAGGAGCAGTCCGCCGATACCTGCCGCGCCCTTGGCTTCGCCCAAGCGTGCAGTGCCTGCCTCGGTCACACCTAAATGAAGGGGATAGTCGCACTTTTGCGCAATGAGGCGGTTTGCCACCGTCATTTTATAGGGAGAAGAGGACTTCACCGCCACCACGATGTTTTCAAAATCATATTTTTCAAGCAAGCGCACATTTTCAAGGGCACTTTCGCACAGTCCCTCGGGGGTTACCTGTCCGTATTTGTCAAGCTTCTTCTTATCCAGCGATCCGCTGTTGACCCCCACGCGAATGGCAATATTCTTTGCCTTGCAGGCATCCACCACCGCCTTCACCCGATCCTCTGATCCGATGTTGCCGGGATTGATGCGCACCTTGTCAGCCCCCGCGTATGCCGCTTCGATCGCCATTTTATAATCAAAATGGATATCCGCCACGATGGGCATGGTGATGTCGCTTTCCTTGATGCGCGAAAGGATGTGCACGTTTTCCATATCGGGCACCGTCATGCGCACGATATCACAGCCCGCATCCTGCAGTGCCTTCATTTGGGCATAAATGCCCTCATAGCCTCTTGTCGTGGTCATGGACTGCACCGTGATCGGCGCATCACCGCCGATATACAGCCCGCCCACCTTGATCTTTCTTGTTTTTCTTCTGATGCCGTTATATTCGCTCATGTTCGTCTCCTTTTACAAAAAGAGTCCCAAAATATCCTTAAAGGTCACCACTGCCATCAGCGCCAGCAAGAGCACGATGCCTGCGGCGTGAATATATCCCTCGTATTTGGTGGGGATGGGCTTTCTGAAGATCAACTCCACCACCTGAAACAGCAGCCGTCCGCCATCCAGCGCCGGAATGGGAAGCAGGTTCATCACACCTAAGTTGACGGTGATGATCATGGCAAGATACAGCAGTGAATTGCTGGCTTCGCCCTCTCCTGCCTGCACATCGTCTTTAATGGCATCACCCACAGCGCCCGCTGTGCCCACGGGTCCCGAGATCTGCTCAAAGCCGTAGCGTCCCGTTACCAAGTCAAAAAGCGACTCGTATACCATCTTTACCGACAAGCGCATCTGGCTTGCCGTGTGCCGCAACACCGCCCCTGCAGTCTTGGTTTCTCTGGGGAAATAGAAATCCTGGGAGCCGAATTTTACCCCCTGCTCGGTCATGATGCCGAAGGTCACATCCTCAAGGACCACCTCTTTGCCGTCGCGCTTGACCTTGATGTCAATGGGCTCGATGCCCTTGCGCAAAATTTCATAGTAGGCGTCCTGCCCTGTATAGACCCGCGTGCCGTCCACCGCTACAATGATGTCGTTTTCCTGCAGCCACTGGGAAGAGGTCGCATTTTCCTGGAATTTATACACCACCGGCGCGGCAAGTCCCACCGAGGTGAGCACATAAATAAAGGTGAGGATCAACCCCAACAGCAGATTCATCACGCCGCCTGCGGCAGTGATGATCATTCTCTTCCAAACCGCCTTTTTGTAAAAGGCGTTGGGGTCGCCCGATTCCTCATCCTCTCCCTCCATGCTCACATACCCGCCAATGGGCAGAGCACGCAGAGAATAAGCAATATCGGTCTTTTTTGATCTCTTTTGAAGGATCTTGGGGCCCATGCCAATGGAAAACTCCTTCACGGTCACTTTAAACAGCCGTGCGGTGATATAATGCCCGAATTCATGAATAAAGATCAAGAATCCGAACAACAACATGGTGGCAAGCGCCGTCACAAGGATGTAAAACCACGAGCTGTTCATCATTGAAGAAAAAAAGGACTGTGCCGAAAATACCATTTGGTGAAAACCCTGCTTCCGCCGCGCGGAAGGCTTCCTTTCAGGAAAAATAAATCGTTATTCTGCCAGCGCCAACACTCTGCGCTCAGCCTCCTGCCCTGCGGTACAAATGTCCTGCAGGGTAGGGTCGCTAATCTGCTCAAACTCCTCTACAACGCGGGCAACCAGCTCGGAAATTTGCAGGAATTTGATCTTGTCTTTTAAAAACAGTGCCACAGCACCCTCGTTTGCGCCGTTGAGCACCGCACCCGCAACGCCGCCCCGCTCCATACAGCTTCCTGCCAAGTCAAGCAAGGGGAAGGTTTCTCTGTCGGGCGCGGCAAAGGTCAGCCTGCCGATCGCCGCAAAGTCTAAAGGCTTTACGGGAGAGGCTTCTCTTTCGGGATAGGTGAGGGCATACTGGATGCAGTCTCTCATATCGGGGGTGGCAAGCTGGGCGATCACGCTGTGATCGGCAAACTCCACCATGGAATGTACAATTCTCTCACGGTGCACCACCACCTCGATCTTTGAAAGCGGCACGCCAAAGAGATGCATCGCCTCCATCACTTCAAAGCCCTTGTTCATGAGGGTCGAGGAGTCTACGGTGATCTTTGCCCCCATAGACCAGGTGGGATGGGCTAAAGCGTCCTTGGCACGCATGCCCTCCAGCTCTTCTCTTTTTTTGCCAAAGAAGGGTCCGCCCGAAGCTGTGAGCAAAATGCGGGAGACCTCCTCTTTTCTGCCTGCCTGCAGGCACTGGAAAATGGCGCTGTGCTCGCTGTCCACGGGAAGGATGGGCAGGTTCTTTTCTCTTGCCATGCCCATGACCAAATCTCCTGCACAAACAAGGCTCTCCTTGTTTGCCAGCGCCAGCTTTTTGCCCGCCTCCAAAATCGAAACGGTGGGGCGCAGTCCCGCTCTGCCCACAATGGAGTTGATCACCGTTTCCGCATCAATCAAGTGGGGAATGGCACAAATGCCCTCTTCCCCCGCCAAAATTTTCGTATTTGTATCGGCAACGCGCAGAGCCAGATCCTTTGCGGCATCTTCCTCAAACACGCCGCAATAGCGGGGCGCAAATCGTCTGATCTGCTCCTCCAGCAGCTTGATGTTTCTTCCTGCGGCAATTGCCTGCACCTCATAATTTTTTCTTGCCGCCACATCCAGCGACTGGGTCCCGATCGAGCCCGTGGACCCCAATACTGCGATCTTTTTCATCTTTTTTATCCCTTTTAAACAAAGAGCGAGAAGCCGAAGGGCAGCTCATACAGCACCAGCAAAATAAAGGATGCGGCAAGGATGCTGTCAAAGCGGTCCAAAATGCCGCCGTGTCCCGGAAGCATTCTGCTGTAATCCTTAATGCCATAATGGCGTTTCACCAGCGACGCGATCAAATCACCCACCATGGAAGCGACCGACATCACCGCACCTGCCAAAACAAGCTGCAGATACTGAGGAGACACCTTCGTGAAAGCGCCCACCACCAGTCCGTAAACCACTGTCAGCACAATCGCCATCACAAAACCGCCGACCGCTCCTTCCACCGTCTTTTTGGGGCTGACATCGGGAATGAGCTTGTGCTTTCCAAAGAGTCTGCCTGTAAAATAGGCAAAAATATCGGTTGCCCAGGGGGAGATGAACAGCAGTGCAATGAGGCACCCGCCGTTTTCCATGTGGCGCAGCATATACATGGCGTTAAAGCCCATAAAGACATAAAACTGCATGGTAAAGAGCACGCCGGTATCCTCAATTTTGATCTTTCCCTTAGAAAACACCGCGCACCCCAACAGGTAAAAGGCGGCAAGGGAGAAGGCAAGAGCGGCATATTTCATAAAGTCCCCTCTTGTTTTCTCAAAAAAGATCAGCAAAGGCATTCCTATGGACAAGAGATACAGGGGAATGGTCATCTGCCATTTTTTACGAAGCCCCACTGCTCCCGACAACTCGTATACCGAAATAAGACAAAGAAGCTGTGCCATCAAGCACCCTGCGTAGGTATTGGAAAAGACCAGCAACGGAACGAATACCAATAATCCTACAATTCCCGTGATGACCCGCGTTTTCATGATAATCTCCTCTGATTTATACTTATTCTACTACAGCGCCGTATCTTCTGACCCTGCCGCCAAAGGCGGCGAAGGCTTTATCCAACTGCTCCTTGCCCATATCGGGCCAAAGGGTGTCGGTATAGTAAAATTCGCTGTAGGCTGCCTGCCATAAAAGAAAGTTGGAAAGGCGCTGTTCTCCCGCCGTGCGCACCACCAGGTCGGGGTCGGGGGAGTCTGCGGTATAAAGCGCCTTTGAAAAGGTCTCTTCGTCCACAGACGTTGCCCCTTTTTGCAAAAGCGTATTCACCGCATGAAGGATCTCATCCCGCGCACCGTAATTGAGGGCAATATTCAAAATTCTCTTGCCTGCCGCCGTTTTTTCTTCCAGCTCTCCCATGCGCTTTATGAGCGCCTGGGGCAGGCGCGCGCGGTCTCCGATGAAATAAATGCGGATGTTGTTTTTGGACAGATCCTCATAAGCACTGTCAATATAGGCAGAAAAAAGCTTCATGAGTGCCGAGACTTCTTTTTCCGACCGTTTCCAGTTCTCGGTGGAGAAGGCATACACCGTCACACACTCGATCCCGCACTCATAGCAGTAGGTGATTACGTTTTTAAAGGTTTTTGCCCCTACCGTGTGCCCGTATTCTCTGGGCATGCCCTTTTTCTTTGCCCATCTGCCGTTTCCGTCCATGATGAACGCCACATGCCGCAAATTCTTTTCTAAAACCAATTTTTTGCTTTCTTCCAGTGACATTTTAAGCCCCTTTTCCCTATTGCTTCAAGGGAGGTGCCCCACAAGCGTACAGACACCTCCCCAAATACTTGATCAAATAGACATGATCTCCTTAGACTTTTTGTCAACGATCCCGTCAACCTGCTTGATATACTTGTCGGTCAGATCCTGTACCGACTTTTCGGAGGACTTCTGTTCATCCTCCGTCATTTCGCTCTTCTTCTTCATATCCTTGCACTTGTCATTGGCATCTCTTCTGATGTTGCGCAGGTTTACCTTGCACTCCTCACCCATCTTGGAGATATCCTTGCCCAGTGCCTTTCTTCTCTCCTCAGTCGCCTGGGGGAAGATCAAGCGGATCAGTCTGCCGTCGTTCTGGGGAACAACGCCGATATCAGCAACCAGGATCGCCTTTTCAATTGCCTTTAAAAGGGAGCCGTCCCAGGGAGTGATCACGATGGTACGTGCGTCGGTCACCTTTACCTCTGCTACCGCATTGATCGCAGTGGGTGCACCGTAATAGTCCACGGTAATGCCGTTGAGTACTGCAGGGTTTGCTCTTCCTGCGCTGATTACAGACAGCTCTTCCTCGAAAACGGAAATGCTCTTTTTCATTTTGGTCTCATAAACGTTCAGCTCTAATTTCATGATATTCGTTCCTTTCACTTTTTATAAATGAGTAAATTTATACATTGCGAAAAATTTCGCTTCAAGTCTGCTTATTCCTCGTTGTCGATCACCGTTCCGGGCTGTTGCTCTCCCATGGCGATCTTTACGATGTTTTCGGGGTCATCCAGTCCAAATACCAGCACCTTCATGTCATTTTCAAGACAGAACGCAGCAGCGGTCAAGTCGATCGCCTTGAGCTGCTCGGAAAGGATGCGCTTAAAGGTGATATGAGAAAGCTTTACGGCTGTGCGATCCTTCTTGGGATCTGCCGTGTAAATACCGTCGATGTTTTTCGCAAAAAGCAGTGCATCCGCGCCGATCTCCTTGCCGCGCAGTACTGCGGCGGTATCGGTGGAAAAATAGGGACTGCCCGTGCCGCATCCAAAGATCACCACGGTGCCCTCCTCCAACAGCTTCACAGCATCATCCTTCACATAAGGAAGGGCAAAGGTACGCATTTCCACAGCGGTCATCACCACTGCGGGAATACCCATCTGCACCAAAGTGTCCTTCAAGCACAGCGCGTTGATCGTGGTACCCAGCATGCCCATGTGGTCGGCAAGGCTTCTGTCCATCTTTCGATCGGCTCTGCCGCCTCTCCAAATGTTTCCGGCACCCACCACCACAGCAACCTGGGTGCCTGCGGCTCTGCATTTGCCGATTGCCTCGCAAATGGCATCTACCGTTTCATAATGGAAAAGGCCCTTTTCATCTGCCTTCAGTGCCTCGCCCGAAAGCTTTAACAACACTCTCTTATAAACCAAACTCATACCCGATCCTCCTTACATTCACGCTCTTCGCATCGTATTTATTTTTTGTTGTTCTTTTTCTTCTGTTCTCTTCTTTTAAACTTATACTTATTATCGGTCTTGTATACCCATTCTCTCTGCACCGTAAAGGTAAAGAGGAACATCAAGATCTGTACTAAAGGATGAATTATCAAGTTCACATAGTCCTCTACCGCAGGGGGCAAAAAGTCTAACCAAACAGCTCCGCCCACCCCTGCTAAATTGAATGCCAGCCCCAATGCCGCCAAGGGAATACACAGGGTATAGTACTTCCACAGCGATTGCTTCATGGAGCACTTTGCCTGGAAAACCACCTTTTGATTCATAAAGAAGTTAAACACCGACGATACCGCTCTGGCGCAAAGATACGTCACCGTGGTCACCGTCAAAGGCTCCCACCCGGTGGTGTTATTGATGAGCACCGTCAGGGCAGAAACGATGGAAAATTCCAAGATGTACGATGCAAAGGATGTGGCAAGGTACTTAAAAAAGTGGGCAAAGATCATCTTGTAGATCCTAAAGGAATCCTTGATCACTCTGAAATGGGAGGTTTGATTTTCCTCAATATAGACCGTGCGAATCTTCTCCTCGGTATAAGGGATCTTCAGCGATTTGAAATCCAACAGCATTTGGGTCTCATATTCGTAGCGGTCGCCCTTGGTCTTTACCATTTGAGAAAGAATATCTATAGGAAATGCGCGCAGACCCGTTTGGGTGTCGCTTAATTTCATACCGCAAAAGAGTCTGAACACAAGCGATGTGATCCTGTTACCCATACGGCTCTTGGCAGGCACATTTTCCCCGGAAAAGTCCCGCACGCCCAGCACCACACAGTCCTTTGCGATCATTTTTTCGGCGCATCTGCGGCAGTCCTCGGGATCGTGCTGTGCGTCTCCGTCCACCGTCACCGCACCCTCACATTTGGGGAAGTTCTTCAGAATGTACGCAAAGGCAGTCTTCATCGCCGCGCCCTTTCCCCGATTTACGGGATGCACCAGCAGCTCCACCCGTTCGTCCAGTGCCACGCACTCTTGAAAGCGGTGTTTATGCGTCTCGGCGCTTCCGTCGTCTACCAAAAGGATCTTAAAAAAGCCCTTTTCAAGCAAACCGGAAACCACCGTTTTCAGTTTTTCATCGGGATTCAGCGACGGCACCACCGCCACCACCCGCAACAATTGTTCACTCATTGTTCCGATCGGCTTTGTAAAACAAAGCCTCCTTTCCGACAGTATTGTTGGTATTTCAGTCTGCTCGGCTCGTATCAGTCCAGTTGATTCAGCATTTCCACTCTGGCAACGTGGCGTCCACCCTCAAAATCGGTGGAGATGAAAAGATCTGCGATGTCCGCCGCCAGTCCGCCGCCCACGACCCGTGCGCCCAGGCACAGTACGTTTGCATCATTGTGCATTCTGGTCATGCGCGCCGAGAAGGTGTCGGAAAGCACTGCCGCACGAATGCCCTTGTGCTTATTTGCCGCCATGCTCATGCCTATGCCTGTACCGCACACCAAAATGCCCAGCTCATGGTTGCCTTCCTGAATGGCGGTGCACAGCTTATGTGCGTAATCGGGATAGTTCACAGATGCCAGGGAATCGGTTCCATAGTCTACGTAAGCCACTCCTGCGGCGTCAAAATGCTTTTTCAGTTCTTCCTTCAAGGGGTATCCTGCGTGATCGCAAGCAAGTGCAATGGGTTTGGTCGTCATGTGTATCTTCCCTTTCTTTAAATATGTCTATTATGCTATATAATCCTATTATTTGGATGCTTTTTCTTTTTCCAGCCGCTCTTCCCGTTCCCGTTCTGCCTGGGTCTTCAAAATATACGAAGGGGAGAGCCGTTCTTCGGTGATCAGTTTGTCGGGCTCCTCTAAGTAGGTCCGATAAGCGCTTTGCGCCGCGCCGTAAGCATTTTCAAGATGCCATGCCCCGGGGGTATCCTTGATCTTTTTATACTGCAACGCCTTCTTGCACTGCTCGTATCCCGAGCCCACCAGGTAGGTCACGCGATCAAGGGTCTTTAACCGTTTATCCATTTCGGCAAAGGTGAGCACCTCGTCCTCTGTAATCCTGCTAAGCTTTCCGTTTTTGTTTTCAAAAAGCGCGGTATACATCCGCCCTCTTCGTGCGTCGATCACGGGACAGATGATCCCCTGTACCAGGCAAGCGCTTCTTGCAAGCGCCTCCAGCGTGGAAACGCCCACGCAGGGTATTCCGCTCCCCGCCAAGAGCCCCTTCACCGTTGCAGTGCCGATGCGCACCCCGGTATAAGAGCCGGGACCCACACAAACGCCTACAAGGTCAAGATCGGTCACTTTTAAAGAGTGACGCTCAAGGGCTTTGATCACCATGGGTAAAAGGGTGGTGGAATGGGTATTTCCCGAATTGTCCTGCACCAAATAAAGCAGTTTTTCATCCTCGCACAGCGCCACGCTTGCCACGCCCGCACTGCTCTCAATTGCCAAGATCTTCATGCTTCACTCCTGCTTTTCTCTCGTAATCCGAATAAGGCGCCTCTGCTCCCCTGTTTTCTCAATGGTGACTTGATAATAACGATCAGGCAGGGCGTAGGGGGTGTTTTCGCACCATTCTGCCGCAATAATGCCCTCACAATCGTAAAATCCCACAGATTCTAAATCCTCGGGAGAGGTGATCCGATACATATCAAAATGGTAAAAGGTGCCCTTTTCCCCTTCATAACAGCGCATCACCGTATAGGTGGGACTGCACACCCGTGCACCGGGACAAAGCACCTGTGCCATACCGCGGGCAAACGCCGTCTTCCCCGAGCCCAGGTCTGCGCTGAGCGCCACAAAGGCGTCCGGCTCCAATTTCGCGGCAAAATCTGCACCGATCTGCTCGGTTTCCTGCTCACTGCCGCTCTCTTTTTCCAAAATCACCTGCTCGGTCACGATCCGTCCCTTTCTCACCATACAGTTTTCCATGTTATCTAAGGTATTATATCATACTTTTTTCTTTTTGAAAAGGGATTTTTTCTACATTTATAAAAAAAAGAGAAAATTTCTTCCGAATACGTGAAAGACTGATAAAAAGATGTTTCTCCGGTTTCGCGGATGAATTTGAACCCTCGCACAACAGTTGGTTTTTAGTGATATTCCGTCTTCGACGGAGTGATATGTTTTGCTTTGGCAAAATGTGATATTGAAACCTGCGGTTTCAGTGATATTATATTCGCCCATAAAACTGGGCAAAGCCCAATATCACTTGCAAGGCAAATATAACTGGCGCAGCCAATATAACTCGCCGTGAGGCGAATATAACTGAAAACGACAAGTTTCTGTTGAAACTTGTCGTTTTCTGGCCTACCCGAAAGGATTCGAACCTTCGACCTTCAGAGTCGGAGTCTGACGCGCTATCCAGCTGTGCCACGGGTAGAAATATTGCCTATCTATCTTACCACAAAAAGGGCAGATTGTAAAGAGCAAAATAAAAATTTACAAAAAAAGAGCACGCGAGGCAGTCATCTGCCCAAAAAGCAGGAAACACCGCCCATCGCTTGCGCGATAGGCGGTGTGCAGTTCATCCTTTAAACTTTATCGATCAAGAATTATTCTACGTAGAATGCTTCTTCGATAGAAGGCAGCAGCTTGTTCAGCTTACCCTGAACGGTTCTGTGCCAGCTCTTCAGGTTGGTAGCAGCCTGGCTTTCACCCTTGGTGAAGTTGGATCTGAACTTCCAGGTGATGTTGTCAAGCTCGTTGGACCAAATGAATACGAAGTCGGTGTAGATACCCTTCTGGATCATGTCGATCATTTCGGGAGCGCGCTCGTCACGAGTGTAGCGTTCCTTCAGAGCGGTTTCATAGTATGCGGGAGTTACCCACAGCTTGGAGTAGTATGCCATCAGTTCCAGAGTAGCGGTAACTGCAGGGATCTTTTCGTCGCCGATAGCCTTGCAGATTGCGTACTGGTTAACGGAGTCACCCAGCTGAGTGGTGTAGCCCAGAGATGCGCTCTTGGAATCGAACTGGTCATGGTCAAACATAGGCAGAGGCATTACATAGAAGTCGTCTACCATGTTAGCCAGATACTGCTCTGCGCAGTGCAGAGTGTTTACAGTCATCAGAGTCTTACCCTGTGCGAATACGTCCATGATGTAAGTATCATCAACATCTTCGTCACCGGAAGCCAACCACGGAATGGTAGCTGCGTTGGAGTCGCAAAGCAGAGTGTACAGCTTGTTGTAGAATGCAACGTTCTGCTTGGTGTTGATTGCAACAGCGGGAGTACCGTCAGCGTCCAGAGTACCGTAGTGGATGTTACTACCTGCAACCAGCATGTCAGCCATGATGTTGTTGATCTGCTCGTTGTAGGTCATCAGACCAACCTGGTCTTCATAGTCGGGCTTGCCGGGGGTGTTACCGTTGTCAACGTATACCATCTTGTTCAGCTCGATCCACAGATCCAGAGTCCAGTAACCGTTCTTTACCAGATCATAGATGTCGGAGTAACCGCCGGACTGTTCCAGTGCAGCGATCTTGGAAGCGTACTGGTTCCACAGCTTGGTGTTTACGTAAGATACGAACATGGTACCGGTGTAGGACTGGTTCAGGTCACCGGTTACGAAGAATGCCACGCCCTTGTAAGACATGGTGTTCAGAAGAGTCTGGCTCCAGTAGGGAGCATCCAGATTCAGATAGTTGGTGTAGCCTTCGGGCATGTTGAGCAGGTTGTAGAACTTACCAACGGTATCGCCCAGTGCCAGACCCAGGTCAAAGTACTGATACAGACCCAGAACGTCGTAGGTGTAAATGTTGGAAGCAAGGATAGGCTGCATTTCGCCAACCATTTCCTGCATGTTTACTACCTTTTCGAGAACGATGTCTACGCCCAGTTCTTCTTCTACCTGAGAGTTTCTCTTGTTAACCTGCTGGTTAACTTCGTAGTCGGGGTCATCATCTTCACCCAGGTCGATGGAACGAGAGTTTACGCCAGGGCCGCAAACAGCAAACTTGATGGATTCGCCATCAAATTTCTCGTTGATCGTGGGCTTATCGATGAGATCGCCGCCTGTAGAGGGTTCGTCTGTCTTGCCGGTAGATGTTGCTGCATCTTCGCTTGTGGGCTTGTCATCAGGACCTTCGGTCTTCTTGGTGTCACAAGCAGCAAGAGCAGAAAGCATCATCACAGCAACCAACAGAGCTGCCAGAATTCTGCAGAATGTTTTCATGTGAAAAACCTCCATTTAAAATTTATTACTGCATCGTTATTATACTCTATTTTTTTCCGATTGTCAATATCACATTTACATGAATTTTGCCTTTTTCACCTACAAAGCCCCCCTAATTTTGGTTAACTTTTTGTGAAGGTCTCGTAAAATGGTTTTTTATGGAAGCATTCTTCCTTTTTTCAAAAAACAATCTCACGAAAGGCTCTGTCTCTCAAAGCCCTTGGCGGTCAGCAGATACACCTCTTTTCCCCCGCATTTTGCAAGCAGACGCAGGCTTTCTTCGTACCCGCCGTCCAAATGCGAGAGGGCATGGCAGTCGCCTGTGAGCACAAAGCGCGCCCCCAGAGAAAGCATCCGTTTCATAATCTTCTCATGTGGATAGGGCATTTTTTTGCCTGCCCGCGCCATCACGCCGGTGTTGATCTCAAAAAACATCCCGGGACGTGCGCGCAAGATCTCCTCGACCGCATCAAAAGCCAACGCCAGGTATCTGCTGTCCTCTTCATTCACAAACGAGCCGTCTTTGTTGTATTTGGTGGGCAGATCAAAATGCCCCACGATATCCACGCCCCGGCGCAAAGCGCTCTTTACCACCAGCGCGTAGTAATCCGCGCAAAGGGCGACAAAATCCCCGCCGTAAAGCTCGTCGGTCACCTTGCGCAAAAGCGCCTGCTCGTAGTCCACCGAGAAATGCACCCCGTTTTTGCTAAAGGAATGCACCGACCCGATGGCATAGTCAAGCCCCTGCGGCAGTGCCCCGCTTTCAAGATCCCATTCGATCCCGCAAAGAATCTCCATTTTTCCTTCATATTCATTTTTTAACCTTGCCGCCTCGGCTTTATACGCCGCCAGGTCCTCTTCCTTCATTGCCCAGTCGTTTTCATAAGGCAGGGGGGAGTGGGGGGTAAAGCCCAAGGACCGATAGCCTCTTGCAAACGCCTCCCTTGCAAATTCCTCCATGGTATTTTTGCCGTCACAAAATTGGGTATGGGTGTGCACACAGGACAAATACTTCACTGCCGCATCCTCTCTTTCTCTTCTCGTTGTTTATTTATTGCTCTGCTTTTCCCGCCTTCTCTTGACAAAAAGGGGAAAACGCGGTATAATGCCGAAAAACCCAAGGGCTCGTTGATGCGCCCGCAAGGAGGCTTTTCTTGTCATCGTCGTTTAAAAAAACACTTCTTGGCAGCGGCGCGCTCCTGCTTGCCGCCTTTTTTTGGGGCTCCACCTTTGTGGCACAAAGCAGTGCCGTGGAGCTGCTTTCTCCCTTTAGCTATCTTTTTGCCCGCTCCGCCGTGGGGGCTTTTGCCCTGTTTGCAGTACTGCTCCTGCGCTTGCTCTTCGGGGGCAAAAGACAACAGGCGCCCTTGAAGACCCGCGCACGCGCCCTCTTTTCAAAACGCGCTCTGCTGGGCGGAGCACTCTGCGCCCCTGTGATCACTGCCGCCTCGGCTCTTCAGCAATACGGCATCCACCTGGGTGCGGGGGCGGGAGAAGCGGGGTTTCTCACCTCGGTGTACATGTTCATTGTCCCCCTGCTCTTTTTCATCTTCTATCGAAAAAAGGTGGCGCTCAATGTACTTCTCGGTGCGGTGCTCACCGCACTGGGGCTCTATTTCCTCTGTCTGAAGGGGGAAGGCGGGCTTTCCCTTGGCATGGGGCAGGCGCTGATCCTTGCCTGCGCCCTGGCGTACGCCCTGCACATTCTGCTTATTGCACGCTTTGAGGATGTGGATCCCGTGGCGCTGTCCTTTTTGCAATTCTTGTTCTGCACTCTGATCAGCCTCATTTTGGCACTCCTCTTTGAAGAGGTCAAGGTCGGCATGCTCCTTGAAGCATGGTTTCCCATTGTATACGCCGGTATTTTTTCCACCGCCATTGCCTACACCCTGCAGATCTTCGGGCAAAAGCACACACCGCCTGCCCTTGCATCCATCCTCATGAGCTGTGAATCGGTGATCGCCCTGCTCTGCCAATGGCTGTGCGCTCTTTTGGGCATTTTCGGCAAGCCCTTTGCCCTCTCTTTTGACCAGATCCTTGGCTGTGTGCTGGCGTTTTGCGGGATCGT
>JAFTMP010000215.1 GCA_017452335.1 Clostridia bacterium | reverse complement strand
TTAAGAAAAACGCGGTTAAGGCGGGATGAAAAAGGTAAATAGTGTCGCTTCGATAACTTGTTCCTTTTCTTTGGCGGCTATAGGCGCAAAGAAAAAGAACCAAAAAGAAACGCCCGTACAAAGGGCAACATCTTTTAAAAAACGTAAAGTCTTTTTACATCGTTCTTTTTGTCGGGGCGCCGCCCCAACACCCCGCAAGTTTTTGAAAAAACTTGACCAAAACTTTTAATGAGCTATCGCTTATGTAAAAGCCTATTTCTTTCCCCGCCAAACGATAGTTTGGCGCATTCAAAGTTTTTGAAGGGGGTTCGGGGGAAACTTTTTTCAAAAAGTTTCCGCCCGTAATTCAAAATCTCACCAGTAAATCCAAGAAAGGATACAATATATGAAGATCACTTTCGACAAGGAGCTTTTAATTGAAGCCATGACGCCTGCCATGAGTGCGGTGTCTGACAAGAACACCATTGCCGCCATTGAAGGCATTCTCTTCACCACGGACGGGGAAGAGCGGGTCATCTTGTCCTCTTACGATCTGGAAAAGGGCTTTCGCACGGCAGTCAAGGCACAGATCGAGCGTCCGGGCAGCTTCATCATCAATGCGGCAAAGCTCTTCCGCATGGTACGCATGATGCCCGAGAGCAAGGTACAGATCGAGGTAAATGAAAAATTCCAGGCAAAGATCAGCAGCGGCAACTCTGTATTTGCCCTGTCTGCTCTGCCCGGCGGAGACTTTCCAAGCCTTCCCGACTTAAACGGCGAGAAGGGCGTTGCCATTGGACAGGCGATGCTTAAAAAGATGATCGGACAGGTTCAGCACGCCATTGCCGTGCAGGACCCCAGACCCGTATTTTGCGGCGCTTATTTCAAGCTCACCCCCGGCAAGGTGCGCATTGTAGCCTGCGACCGCAACCGTTTGGCGCTAAGAGAAAAGGATTGCGCCCTTTCCATGAACGAGCAGCAGGAGGCAGGGGTATCCTTTATCGTGCCCGGAAAGACCCTTATGGAGCTTTCCAAAATGCTTTCGCAAAATGAAGAGGAGCAGTTGGTGATCGCCTTCGGACGAAAGCACGTGATCTTCCACATGGGCGACAGCCTGTTCTTCTCCCGTCTGATTGACGGAGAATATATTGATTATTTAAGCGTGATCCCCAAGGCAAACAACATCAAGGTAGAGCTTGACAGAAGAGACTTGCTTGAAAGCCTTGAAAGAGTGTCGCTGGTAACAGATGACAAGTCGGTTGGTCAGATCAGAGGATACGTGAAGTGCGTCTTTGAAGAGGGACTTTTAAAGGTCAGCTCTTCTTCCTCGGTCAGCTCGGTATCCGACGAGGTGGAAATTGAAAAGACGGGTGAGGACATCACCATCGCCTTTAACTGCAAGTATCTGCTGGACGCTCTGCGCGCCATTGGCGATGAGCGGGTGAAGATCTCCCTTGCAACGCCGCTGATGAGCATTCTCATGGAGCCGGCAGACAAAAAGGAAGAGACTGACGAGCAAGAGGGCGAAAAAGAGGACGAAGGAAAGTACCTCTACATGGTTTGCCCTGTAAAAATGAAGGAATAAGAGCAGAGAATTTTCAAAATTGAGGTTCAAGTCGGCAAAATGATCATTAAAAGAGTAAGTTATCAAAATTTTCGAAATATAGAAAAAGCCGATATTGAATTTTCAAGTGGGATGAATTTGCTCTTCGGAGACAACGCCCAGGGCAAGACCAACGCCATTGAAGGCATTTACCTTTGCGCAAGAGGGCGCTCCCACCGCACGGCAAAGGAAAAAGACTATATCCTTCACGGCGCGGAGTTTGCAGGGGTAAAATTAGAATTTGAGGATCAAAGACGGCGCCAGCAGCTGGAAGTGCGGTACATGAAGAACGGGCACAAGTTTTGCAAGAAAAACGGGGTGCCGGTGAAAAAGATGTCTGAGTTTATCGGGAATTTCAGAGCGGTGATCTTTTGTCCCGAGTATTTGGCAGTGGTCAGAGACGGTCCCGCAGGGCGGCGCGCCTTTATGGATTCAGCTCTTTCCCAGCTTGATAGCACATATCTTGCGGCACTGCAAAAATACAGTGCGGCGCTGGTGCAGAGAAACAAGCTGCTTGCAAACTACCGCTTTGACCCAAAGCCTTTCGAGTTAACGGGCGAGCTTTGGGCGGCGCAGATGGCGCAAAGTGCAGAGATCATTTCAAAAAAACGGGCGCAGTATATGGAAGAGATCGCAAAAGAGGTGAAAGCGCTCTTTCATGAGATGACAGCGGGGGCTGAAGTGCCCGAGCTGTTATATAAGAGCCTTAAAACAGAAGAAGAATATATGGCGCAGATCGCCGCCGCAAAAGAGCGGGAGATAAAAAACGGGTGCTGTCTTGTGGGGGTGCACAAGGATGACGTGGAGATCCTGCTTGACGGCAGACCCGCCAGAATTTTTGCATCCCAAGGACAGCAAAGAAGCCTTGCCGTTGCCATGAAATTGGCTGAAGGTGCGGTTTGTGCCCGCCACACCGGCGAGGATCCTGTATTTTTGCTGGACGATGTGCTTAGTGAATTAGATGATAAAAGAAAACGCTTCGTGCTCTCGGGTCTTAAAAACAAGCAGGTGCTCATTACCTGCTGTGACGAGCGGGACGCAGAACGAATCGCAGAAGGGCGGGTGATCCGCGTTGAAAAGGGTCAGTATCAAACGCTTCGCTGATCGAGGCAAGGACCCCTACGTGCAGCTTGAAAACAGCCGCTTTGTGAAAAAAGAGGGACTGATCGGCATTTTTGACTTGGATCAAAGCACCTACACCGCCACCACCAAAAAATTTCTTGCAAAAGCCGAAAAAGAGGGCAAGGTGAGCACCCTTTCCTTGGGTTTACCCAAAAGCTTCCTCGTCTATGACGACGGCATGAAGGAGCAGGTCTATTTATCGGTGTTTGGAAGAAACGTTATCGAATCCCGCGTAGGGAAGTGAGCGGGCATAGTTTGCTTAAGGGCGTTGCCCTTAAGATCCCACTCGGGGTGTTACCCCGAGACCCCACTTAAAACCTTTTTTGAAAAAAAGGTTTTAAGAATTCCAAAAAACTTTGAATGCGGCAACCTGGCGTTTGCCGTGGGGGTTAAGGGAAAATAAAAAAATTTCGCGGCAAAAGTATTTTTGCCGCCGTCAAAAATTTTTGGAAAGTCTTGAAAACCTTTTTTGGGAGTTGTTTTGCAACTCCAAAGGTTATTCAAGCGGGTTTCCAAAGGGCGGCGCCCTTTGGTGCATCCCAAGAAGAGAGGGAAGACATGAGCGAAGAAAAGAACAACCAATTAAATTACGATGAAAACCAAATACAGGTCCTTGAGGGTCTTGAAGCGGTGAGAAAGAGACCGGGTATGTACATTGGTACCACCTCCATTAAGGGTCTTCACCACTTGGTGCATGAGATCGTAGACAACTCCATCGACGAGGCGCTGGCAGGATACTGCGACAAGATCACGGTGACCATCAACAAGGGCGAGAGCGTCACGGTAGAGGATAACGGCCGCGGTATTCCCTCTGCAATCCATCCAAAGCAGGGTATTCCCACTCCCGTAGTGGTATACACGATCCTGCACGCAGGCGGCAAGTTTGGCGGCGGCGGATACAAGATCGCGGGAGGACTTCACGGTGTGGGCGCGTCGGTTGTAAACGCGCTTTCAGAGTGGCTGGAATTAGAAAACACCTACGATGGCAAGCTTTGCTCGGTACGCTTTGAAGAGGGCAAGGTGACAAGAGAATTCAAGTGCATCGACGAAAACCCCGAAAAGAAGCACGGCGTAAAGGTGACCTTCAAGCCCGACGGTACCATTTTTGAAGAGACCACCTTTGACTACGAGGTGCTTTTGAACAGACTCCGCGAGCAGGCGTTCCTTAACGCCGGCGTACGCATCGTCCTTCGTGACGAGAGAGCCGAGCTTGTACGCGAGGACGATCTCTGCTATGAGGGAGGTATTTGCTCCTTCGTTGAATATTTAAATCAGCAAAAGCACGAGGATGCTCTTCATGAAAAGGTCATTTACATGAGGGGCGAAAAGGACGGCTCCATTGCAGAGGTGGCAATGCAGTATAACACCAGCTACAATGAGACCATCGTGACCTTTGCAAACAACATGAATACCATCGACGGCGGTACCCATGAGGTGGGCTTTAAGACGGGTATTACCAAGGTATTAAATGACTATGCCCGCAAGGTGGGCATTTTAAAAGATTCGGACAGCAATCTTTCGGGCGAGGACGTAAGAGAAGGGCTTTGCGCCGTGGTATCGGTGAAGCTGGAAAATGCCCAGTTTGAGTCGCAGACCAAGGCGAAGTTAGGTAACTCGGAAATAAGAACGCTGGTTGCCTCCACCATCCATCAAAAGCTCTCCGAATTCCTTGAGGAAAATCCCGCGGTGGGCAAGATCATTCTTGATAAGGCGCTGGCGGCGTCCCGTGCAAGAGAGGCGGCGCGAAAGGCAAGAGAGACCAGCCGTAAGGGGGCTCTTGGCTCCTCCACTCTGCCCGGAAAGCTTTGCGACTGCTCCGAGAAAAACAGAGACTTAACTGAGGTCTTCCTTGTAGAGGGTAACTCTGCAGGCGGCTCGGCAAAGGGTGCAAGAGACAGCCACTATCAGGCGATCTTACCCCTGCGAGGTAAGGTGCTGAATGTGGAAAAGACCAGAGTGGATAAGGTTTACGATAATCAGTCGCTTTTGCCCATTATCCAGTGTCTTGGATGCGGCATCGGACCCGACTTCGACGCGGAAAAGCTCAGATACGGCAAGGTCATCATTATGGCGGATGCCGACGTGGACGGCTCCCATATCAGAATCCTTCTTTTGACCTTCTTCTTTAGACACATGAAGGAGCTTATCGAAAAGGGACACATCTATTTAGCACAGCCTCCCCTTTACAAGGTCCACAAGGGCAAGCAGGTGCGCTATGCCTTCTCCGACGAGCAAAGAGACTTCTATATTGAAGAGCTGGGCGTGAGAGGCGTGGAAGCGGAAAGATATAAGGGTCTTGGTGAAATGGACTCCGATCAGCTTTGGGAGACCACCATGGACCCAACCACCAGACCGATCTTGAAGGTGACCATCGATGACGCCATCGCCGCAGATCAGATCTTCTCTCTGCTTATGGGCGACAAGGTGGAGCCCAGACGTGAATTTATTGAGGCGAATGCAAAGTATGCAGTGAATTTGGATATCTACAATTTGAAGCTGTTAAAACAGCTTC
>JAFTMP010000214.1 GCA_017452335.1 Clostridia bacterium | reverse complement strand
CGGTGGAACCCAGGTCGCCCATATTCACGCGGTAAAGCCAAACGGTTTTGACGATCCCATAGATCTTGCCATCCTTTTTGACGTACCAGCCGTATAGATTGAGGCAGGAAAGCTTGCCGCTCTCGGGTGTAAAACGGGGAGGATCGGGGAGCTTTTCCTCGTAAGCTTGTGCCAAGCGTTCAATGCGCAGAGAAAGGTTTTCCATTTGGCGGATCTCTTCCTTGGAATAGCGTATTTCAGAGTAGAGCACCTCTTCGCTGTCAAGGTCGATCGTTATAGTCTCCTCGGTCTGACAGCCGTTGACAAAGCGGGTGAAGACCAGCTTGCGGGTGTTCTTTCCGTTTTCATAGACCCAGCGCATCGCTTGGACAAACACGCCGTTTTCAAAGGGCTTTACATAAGCAAGCGCCTCTTTTGCCGTCTTGCTTGAAAAATACTCCAATGAAACAACGCGCCCGCCCTTTGATACATTTTGTTTTTTTATCCGATCGCGAAGCTTTATGAGCGCTTCTTCTTCCGAGCATCCCCGATAGACAATGAGGGTGCCGTCTTCGAGATCGAGTTGGTTTGCAGCAAATTGATATCCAAAACGCCAGCTTTCGGTTTTCCAAAGACTTTCGTCGAAAACACCCTCTGAAAATGCGATGATGTTTCCAAGCTGGGGCAGATTATCCGGTCCATCCCAAAACACCGGATATTCAAAAGCTTCCATGCGGCTTTGTGTGTCGTTGCGCAGTACATACTGCTCCGTGCCCAGTTGCCCCATGGACAAAAGCAGTGAATCGTATGCTGTCATGTCTACAAACAGATATGCGGGGAGCAAATACAAAAAGCGATCGGGAATTCCTTCCCCTCGAATAACCTCCAGTGTTTCAAATTCGATCAAACGGTAGGAGGTGGGCTCTTTATCGGGGGAGGCGTCAAGATCGTCAAGGCAGTGATAGGTGTCGGGATAGCTTTTAATCGCTGCCGCCCTGACGATGTATCCGTAAAGAGAGAACTCAAAGCTGGGCGGTTCGGAGCTTCCGTCCTCCGGGATTTCAGCGGAGTTTCCCACCACAAATTTTAAAGCGGATCCGCTGTGTTCTTCAAAGATCGGTTCGTATGCCATCTTGTCTGTGCTCACAGAGGGGGACGGCTTTTCCAAAGAAGGGAGCTCTGAGGTGCTTGTCGGTTGTTTTTTTAGCATGGGCAACAGGATCAGTGCGCCTGCAAGCAGGCAGATCACCGCCGCCGATACCGCAATCCAAACAGGCATACGGCGCTTACTTTGCTTTTCCGCTTCCGCGATCAAGTCTTCATCAATATCGTTTAAGGCGTGCAAAAGATCCTTGCTTTTCATAAAAGAAATCCCTCCTGTTCCAAATAGTTTTTTAAGCTGTTGCGGGTACGCAAAAGCATGGATTTTACCTTGCTTTCGCTCATGGAAAGATCCTTTGCAATACGGGCGATGGGATGCAGATGCCAGTAGCGTCTGATAAAGACCCGCCGCGCCTGCACGGATAACGAGCGCAGAAAGTCATTTAAGGCTTGGCATAAAACCGCCTCATCCAGTTCTTGCTCCACACTGCCGCTTGAGGCAAGGCATCCCTCCAGCTCTTCAAGAGCCAGCAGGTATTGACCGCCGCCCCGTTTTTGGGCATCAGCCTTTTCAAGACGGTTGATGGCAAGACGGCGGGTGATCTTTGCAAGGAAACTTTTAAGGGGATCGGGGTGTGCAGGGGGAATGGCGTTCCAGCTTTTGAAATAGGTATCGTTAACGATCTCCTTGGAATCCTCCTCGTTATAAACAATGCCGTTGGCAATATAGCGAAGATATTTACCGTATTTGCAGTCTGTTTCGTGAATGGCTCTTTCATCACGGGCAAGGTACAATTCAAGAATTTTTTCGTCTGTCATTTCCGTCCTCCCTTCGCGGTTGTCTTGCAGATGTCCCTTCACCCTACTATACAGGAAAAATGAGGGGTTCGTTGCATGATTTTTAAAATTATACCATAATTTTTTTTAAAACACAAGATTTTGCATCAGCTCTTCAAACTCATTCGTAAAACAAGGGTGTGTCCTCAATGCAAGATGCCTTGGGACACACCCATAAAAAGTAGTGCGTTGATTCTATTTTGTGCCATACCCGCCGCAGCCCGAGCACACCCGCCAGCCGGAGCTTCCGCAGTAAGTACAGCCCTGCTCGGTGGGGATACCCATGATGTAGATGGTGGGCCCCTTTTTGCTTCCCTTGCAGTAATAGCAGGTCACGCGCCCGTCACCCCCGCACAGCATGCAGGTCTTGTCGCCGACCGTGTCACCGTTTCCGCCGGAGGATCCGCCCCCTGTGCCGCCGCTTGAGCCGCCACCGGGCGCTCCGTTGGGAAATACGATGGGCTCAACACCGTAGTATTCTTTTCGAATCAGCTCGTTTAGATTGTTACCGTTGGAATCGACCATCCAAATGGAGTATTCCAAACCGTCCGCCATTCTGAACCGACGGAAGAGGATAAACTGATCATCGGCATAGAGTACTTCGTCTGCGCCATAGGTTTTAGCGACAGTTTCGCCTTCATTTCTCATTCCGCTTCCGCCTTGTACCAGTATTTCGGTGGTTTCGGTGGTTTTATGTTTGCGGCAAAGATTTTTGTTACCGGAGGTATAGTACGTCCATTCATTGCCGTCATCGGTGGGAGCAGCTGTTGCACCATCGTATTCCTGCGCGGAGGCTCTTGTGATGGCAAGATCTGCCCCATGGATCTTATAATAGATCAGTTCGTCTTGATCGTTTTGATCGGAAGTATTGATTTCAAGATAAAAATGAGTATCGGATTCTTTCAGTGCACGCGTGCTGATCCAACTGATCGCTTCATCATCCTCGCGGACAATAAGAGTGCTTTTTAAGGTGTCCAGATTCAGTACATAAACTGCATCATATTTTTCGTCTATTTTGGTGGAGAGAAAGAGCAGATTTTTGCGCAAAAAGGTTTCTTGAACCGCGCCGATATCAGACAGCAAAATTTCGCGCTCGCCGTTTGAAACATTTAAGCGGTAGACGGTGCTGTATTGGTTTACGTAATAGACACAGCCGTTGTACAACTGCATTTCTGCCACAGTCGTTCCGCCGCTTGCGTAGGTGGTCACTTCATCACCGCAGAACACGTAAAATGTGCCGCGATATCCAAGGTAAATGATCTCGCCGTCAACGCAGACGTTGGTGCCATAATGCAGGCGGGTGTCACCGGAGTTTTGCATCACATAGGAATCGCTTTTAGGCAGGGAAGGCTCAGTCTCATCTGTTTTACCGGTTGACGATCCCGCGGGAGGCTGTTGATTCGCCGCTCCACTTAGAGATTTTCCGCAGGCATTGCAAAATTTTGCAGTGATGGGATTTTTCTCACCGCAATAGTAGCATTTGAATACTTCAACAGCGCCTTGATTTGTGCATCCTGCAAGCTGAAGCATCATGAGAAGCGCCAGCAGGATCGGTATAGCTCTTTTCACCAAAACCATCTCCTTACAGTCGGTATAAATATGTTTTCCCCTGCTTTAAGTCAAAAAGGGGGAGTTCACCCCTATTGTAGCACAATACCCTAAAATAATCAAGAGAAAACTGCGGTTTGGATGGAAAATCAGAACATCTTGTCTGCAGTTCGCGTACGCTCTTCGGTATTGGTTGTTTATGTGTGGTGAACTGCTTTGAGAAGATTTGCTGGCGCAAATTTCTCGGGGTTCGGTTCGGTAAACACGTCTTAAAAAACAATAAAACCGCCCGGCGGCAACGGGAATCTTGAACCCTGCAGTTTGCCGATGATTTTCAGTATTTTTAGTTTTTTTGAGCAAACTGCTCTGAGAAAATTTGCTGACGCAAATTTCTCGGGGTTCGATTCGGTAAACACGTCTTAAAAAACAATAAAACCGCCCGGCGGGCGGTTTTATTGTTTTTGGAGCGGGCAACGGGAATCGAACCCGCATAGTCAGCTTGGGAAGCTGATATTCTACCACTGAACTATGCCCGCATGTTTTGTGCTTAGCCATTATAGCACCGTTTTTTTGTTTTGTCAAGAGAAAATCCTCGACAAAATTCTATGCTGCAGTTTCTACGACAAGGAATGGTGATTTTGCACAAAATTCGATATCCGTTTTTGTGCAAAACGTAGAATTTTGAACATTTCGGGGGGGGGACTTGACACACCTTTGGGAAAATGATAAAATAAAGGTAGAAAGGAAATTTCCGCAATTGAAATGAGGTGTTATGATGAAAAAAGTGGTTTTGTTACTATTATCCTTCATGCTGTTGCTGTCATCCTGCAGTACCCTCCCATTGAATTCTGTTCCGCCTTCCGAGAGCGGGGAGAGCGGCGCAGATTACCCTAAATCCCCCTCAGTCAAGAAGAGCTTACAGAAATCAACGATTACATTCACGAGAATTTTGAAAAAGGTTTTTCTCAGACCGAGCAAAATTACGAGCTAACCAAGCAGGTTTATGAAGAACTGGGGTGGGGAGAATCAAATCACTATAACTATCCTTATTGGCGCGATCTTGGATCGGATCGTGAGAACGCCGTATATCACCCTTCATCCATCGTTGAACAATTGAAGCCCGGTATGTTTTCGGATGAAGTACGTGAAGTTTTAGGAACACCGCACTTTAATAGCGTTTTTATTCCCGGGAGCGAGATTCGCCCGCGGTTTGAGCGGGTCACTTATGATGCCTTTGCGCTTCACATTTTGCAGACCGGTGAAATACTGGCTTTACGGTATGTTCCCGTTTTTATCGGAGATTATGAGCGCGAAGAGCTTGCAGAGCACATTGGGGATCTGCACCTTTACGAAACAAAATACCACCCGGAATATCGCTTTTTAAAGCTGGCTTCGGCAGAGGTTTTGACGAAAGAAGAGCTTTCTAAAATACCGTGGCTGGGAACCAAATCAAGCCGTGAAAAATTTCAAACAGCGCAAGAATATCTGCCCGCGCATGTGAAGCTTGAGGATCTAAAGGCTGTAAAGATCGGAATGACCTATAGTGAAGTAAAGGCGCTTGTGGGAAGCTCGGGATATGACTGTGTAGACGTTTCGGAAAACTATGAAATTTTTTACGGATATCCTTTGCTTGACAGCGAGGAAGACGGATTGATCTATTATGAACTCCGGTCCGATGAGCTGGTCGTTACCAAAATAACGCTTCCCGAATAAAAAGTGAATATCTACTATGCAAATGCCCGCCCCTGCCGCGCAAAGCACGGCAGGGGCGGGTTATGTCTTCTCAGTCAAGACTGCTCTTTTTGTTGTTTTTTTCTCAAAACGGCGGTGTCTTACTTGACATCCCCCCTTCTTTCTGCTATAATAACAAGGTAATGAAGATTTGCAGGGAAGGCGCGT
>JAFTMP010000023.1 GCA_017452335.1 Clostridia bacterium | reverse complement strand
GCTGGCGGTGTCTGCCGCAGTGGGCACCTTTTTCATGGTAAAGCCCAGGGCTTTGCCCCCGTCCTTGTCGTGCACGTCAATGTCAAAGTGGCTGTCCACGCCAAACCAGTCGGCGCCCAGGAGCTTTTCAAGCGCCAGCCCTTCGGAGTTGGCAATGGCGATCTGATCCACGATCCCGCGGTTGTTGTGATATGCCTCGATCTGCTAGTTTTTCACGTTGCCGATGAGATTTTCGCCAACGTAGCCCGATAGATCCATGTTTGTAATTTCACTGTTCAAAGCCGTGTTCTCCTTTTGTTCGGTAGGTTCGTCTGCAAAAGAGCCGATGCACAGACCCTGCGCGCAGGGCAGAAGGGTCAGCAGGCTCAAAATGAGACAAAGGGTGTTTTTTGTGTGATGTAAAAGAATGTTGTTCATCGCAAACCTCCTTGGTTGATGGCTTCATTATAGCGATAGTTTTCCTTTTTTTCAACCACAATTTCGGTTTTCACAAAAAATGCCGTTTTGCTTCGGCATGCACCGAACATTTAGCGTTTAAAGGGGAGCACCGTGTGTCGGTGCTCCGCCATAAAATGTTAGTTCTCTTCCTTGATGCGCCGCGCGTTTTCGACAAGCAGATTTTCAAAGGAAAGCCCGTAGCGTCGGGCGATATCCTTGGCATAGCTTTTGCCATCGGGGGCACTGCGGGAAATCTTGTAGGAGCGCTTGCCGTTTTGCTCTACTCCTGCCACCAGATTGTCAATTTTACAGCGGCATTTGGGGTGGGCGTTGAGCTCGTTGGTTCTTTGAGAAAGCTCGTGCAGGTGGGTTGCAAAAATGCCGCGGCAACCAAAGGCGGAGAGCGCCTGCAATAATTCCCCTGCGATTACCGAGGCTTCAAAGGAATCGGTGGAGGAAAGCGTCTCGTCCATGAGCACCAAGCTATATTCGCTCAGCCTTGCAAACATCTCCTTTAAGCGGCTGCATTCCTCTCCAAGGCGTCCTTTGCCCACGGTGGAGTCGGAAAAGGTGGCAAAATGGGTGTAAATACACTCCACAGGGCTGATCTCTGCCTGTCTTGCCGCCACGGGAAGCCCCAACTGAAACATGAGCTGTGCAATGCCCACCGCACAAAGGATCACCGATTTTCCCCCGCGGTTGGGTCCTGTCAGAATATAAAGCATGCCCTTTTCGTCAAAGGAAAACTCGTTTTCCACGATCTGCTCGCTGGGGTTCTTTTGCCGAAGCTTTTCGGCAAGGGCGGGGTTATAAAGTCCGCGGGCGCTAAAGCGCTTTTCCTCCTTGGGGCACGCCGTGGGGGTGCACAGCGGAAGCTTTAGTGCTTTCATGTTTTCAATGATCCTTGCCCCGTCTGCAAGATAGTGAAATTCGGGCAGAAGGGAGAGCCAGTGGGCGGTGTTCATGGCAAAATACTTTTTGAGCATGGCTTGCCAGCCCCGCAGTCCCGAGGAAACGATCTTTTTCAGTGCCTCGTTTACCGAAATGTTCAGCGCCTGCGCTTCTCTGGGGGTAAAGGACTTGGAGGTGACGTAAAGGGGTGCCAGAGTGGTCATCTCATTCTTTTCTTCAAGGCGCATAAAGCGGCTGATCAGATCCCCTGCGTGAAAGTATTCTTCGTTGATGGAAAGAATTCCCGATTCATAAGGGGTCAGGTTGGCATCCAAATTGATGCCCACTGTCAAGCTGCGGATCCCGCTGATCTTGCGGGAGAGCTTTGAAACACCCTCCTTTAAGGCGATGTATTCTTCGCTCTCACACTCTCTTTTCACCAGTGTATATAACCCCTTGAAGGAGTCGGAACAAAGGTCCTTTGCCAGCGGGTCAAGGGCATCCTTTAGCAGGGCGGTCAGATCAAGATACAACTCTACCTCCTTGATGGAATAGAGCATGGTCTCATTGGTCTGCTGTCCCTCCTTAATGCGCCGCAGAGCGTCAATGGCGTCTAACTTCTCGGCGCACTGTGCGCAAAGATCGGCAAGGGCAGGGTGTCTTGCAATATCGGCAAAGGCTTCCTCGCGGTAGCGGATGGTGTCAAGATCATCGGTGATATAGGCAAGCCAATCGGTCTTGGGGGCGTGCAGCAGCCATTGGGCGTCCAACTGCTTGATGACCTCACCAAGGGCATGGAAGGAAAGCAGGTCCTTGCGTTCTTTAGTTTTGTAGATCAACGAAAAAAAGCTGTGCTCCATAAAAACCTTTCATATATATAAGATCAGCTGTGCGATCATCTGACGAATAAGCACGGACAGGGCAAGGAAGGGGATGTTTAACAGAATAATGGAGAGTAAAAAGGGAGGGAGCTTGAAGGCGTGGGTCTTGCAAAGAAGCCAAAGCTTGTGATAAAGATAAATACCCAGGGTGTAAACAGGCACCAGCACGCAAAAGAGCAGGCTGTTTGCCGAAAACAGATAGGCGGCAAACATGATGCAGGTGATGCGCAGGGCGCGGGAAAGCAGTGCCCTGTAGGGGGACAGAATATAATACACCGCCCGCTCACTCTCCAAGCGCTCGGCATCGTTTTCTCTTGCGCCCACGAATTTTCCTCCCCCTTCCGTGTTTTCTTCTTTCATTTTACTGCAAAGGGGCGCGCTTGTCAAGGTTTTTGCTTCAACTGTTGGTTGAACGCAGGTTGATGATTTGAGAAAAGCTGTAAAAAACTTGAAAAAATTTAAAAAGTGCGTTGACTTTTCCTGAAAAAAATCGTCTTATAGGGTGAGGACACCTCCAAAGGGTGTGTGAAAATAAGAAGGAGGCATCGTTATGAAATTGATTAGACGAATAAACTGTATCCTACTTGCCGTTCTGCTTCTTCTTGCGGTGATCTACCTGCCTCTGCCCGCTCATGCTGAGTGGGGCTACATGGTGGGTACGGAGATGACCCCCGAGGGACTGTGGCTTGCAGAGGAAGACGAGGGCGAATATTGGGTGACCGATCTTGACCGCGAGGTGTTTCGGGGCGGCAAGCTGGTGGTGCCCGCCGAGTATAACGGAAAGCCAATCGTGGGCATTGACGGCTATGCTTTTATAGATCATGACACGCTGACCCATGTGGTGCTTCCCGATTCGATCACTTCCATCAATGACGGAACCTTTTGCGGTTGCACGGCGCTTGAGGAGGTGGAATTTTCCGATAAACTGCGTTATATCGGTATGGATGCCTTTTACGGCTGTACGTCCTTAAAAAAACTGCACCTTCCGGCAACTCTTGAAGGAATCAGTCAATATGCGCTGGTGCAGTGCAGAGGAGTGGAGCTGACGTTGGATGAAGCAAATAAAAATTTGCGCATTGAGTCGGGATGCTTAATTTCAAACCACTATCCGGGCTACGTGCTCTACGTTGTTTCTCCCGATGCTGTGATTCCCGAGGGCTATCAGCTCACCGAACCTGCCTTGACGGTCTTGGATTACGGGGCTCTTGAGGAATTTTCCTTCCCCGAGGGAACGACAGAGATCAACTGTAACCTGGCAGGCTTTTACAATTTGAAAAAGGTCACCATTCCCGAAGGGGTGACCAAGCTGTCAGGCGGTTTTTTTGAAGGATGCACGGCGCTGGAGGAAATCTACCTGCCCGACAGCGTGAAGGATCTTCCGCAGGGGCTGTTTAAGGATTGTACGTCTTTAAAAGAAGTTCGTTTGCCCGTGTCCGTAAAGAATTTGAATTTGAATATCTTTGAGGGCTGTACAGCACTGGAACAGATCATTATGCCCCAAACGGTTGAAAATTTCGTGGGTGCCAGGCTTCCCGACTCTGTGATAGACAAGATGGTTTTTGAAGAGGGAAGCGACATCACTGCGCAGGACGGATGCCTGTTGAGGGGGGATATCATCCTTTTGGCGGAAGAGGGCTACAAGCTTCCCGAAAGCTCGGATGGCTATATGGTGGGTGAGCGGGCTTTTGATAATTACTCCGACGATGAAGTGTTGGTGCTGCCCGGGGAGATCAAGTCGATTGGAGTACGTGCTTTTTTTGAAACATCCTTTCGGGAGATCATATTAAACGAGGGACTTCAATCCATTTGGGATCATGCGTTTGCTTGTAGCGATGCTCTTGAAAAGATCAGAATACCGGGATCGGTTGAGGTCATTGAGGATGGGGCATTTTATAATTGCTTTGCGCTAAAGGATGTGCACATTGAAGAGGGCGTGAAGCGGATCGAACAATATGCGTTTTGTCAGTGCAAGGCGCTGGAGGAGATCTCTTTGCCCGATAGCGTGGAGCATGTAGGGAACATGGCGTTTTATTTCTCATCCAAGCTGGAGCAGGTGCAATTCGGAAAGGGACTGAAAAGCATTGGCGAAGAGGCGTTTCGCAGAACGGCACTCAAAGAGGCGATCCTGCCTCAAGGGCTTGAAAGCATTGAGGAGTGGGCGTTTGCCGATTGCGCGGATCTTGAAACGATAGTGCTTCCCAAAAGCGTTTCTGCGGTAAAAAAGGCTGCTTTTACCTCTTGCCCGCGTCTTAAAACCCTGCAGGTGGAAGAGGGAAATGAGCGTTATGAGATGGTGGACGGTTGCATGATCGAAAAAGAGAGCGGAACGCTTTTGGCGGCGACCATTGATGCGGTTGTTCCCAACGACGGTACCGTCAAGGCGATTGCCGAGCAGGCATTTCGCGGATACGGTGGCAAGGAGGTGCGTATTCCCGACGGAATTACCAAATTGAACTGGATGCTGTTTTACAATTCTCCGTATCTGGAGCGGGTATATTTGCCTGCAAGCCTTGAAACCATCGAGGAGTACGTTTTTGACGGCTGCAGCAATTTGCAAGAGATCGTTGTTGCCGAGGACCATCCGTATTACAGAACTTATAAAGGCAATTTGGTATCGCGCAAGGACAATGTGCTGGTTTGCGGAGGCTCCAATGCCCGGATCCTTTCTGAAAGCGATATTGTGGCAATCGGTGAAAATGCCTACGCGGGAAGAAGTTGTCTGACGGATGCCTATATAGGCAGCAGTGTGAAGCGCATTGAAAGCGGCGCGTTTTCCAGATGCACGGGACTGAAGACCGTACGCTTTGCAGAGGGGATCGAGAGGATCGAAGGGTATGTCTTTGACGGCGCGGGACTTCGTTACTTGATCCTGCCGGAAAGCTTAAAGGTTTTGGGAGAAGGAACCTTGTTTGAGTGTAAATTGGAATGGATTTATATTCCCAAAGGTCTGAAAAGCGCTTCGGAAGACAGTATTTATGCAGAAACGATCTATTACGGCGGCACCGAGAAGCAGTGGCGCGCGGTGGGCGCAGATGC
>JAFTMP010000213.1 GCA_017452335.1 Clostridia bacterium | reverse complement strand
TGGTGACCCGTACGGGAATCTGAACCCTGCAGTTTGCTATTGCTTCTCCGTATCTTTCGCTTTTTGGGAGCAAACTGCCCGGAGAAAATTTGCTTTCGCAAATTTCTCGGGGCTCGCTTCGGTAAAGCTTCTTCAATAAGAAAAACACCTTTGCGTATGCAACGGTGTTTTTCTTATTGGTGACCCGTACGGGAATCGAACCCATGTTACTGCCGTGAAAGGGCGGTGTCTTAACCTCTTGACCAACGGGCCGAAATGGTAGCGGAAGTTGGACTTGAACCCACGACCTACCGGGTATGAACCGATTGCTCTAGCCAGCTGAGCTATTCCGCCATATTACTCCCTTGCGGTGGTGCCGGTACAAGGTTTTTCCTTGCTTGGCGCCTTCTCTCGGGCGCTTGTGTATTCTATCACACAATCTTCGATTTGTCAACACTTTTTTTCATTTTTTTCAAAAAAAATTTAGGGTATTTTTGTAAAAAATCGGGCGTTTTTGCAACGCCCGATCTTTTTTTATGAAGTTTGCAGGTCAAGAAAGAGAAAAATCAAATGCTGTGGGATCAACGCTTTGTACGGTATCAAGACCCGTTACCGTTTCGGTGGTCAGTTTTCCGTTTAAATAGAATGCGTACGCACCGATATGCTTTACACCCGTCACATCAACAGACTCTATGCCTGTCTTGTAAAAGGCGCCCATTCCGATTTCCTTCACACCTTGCAGGTTCAGCGCACAGTCAAGGTCTGTGTAGGCGAAGGCGGAATCTCCGATGTACTGAAACTGCGTCAGATCGGAGATCTTGATCTCACTGTTGGCAAAGGCAGAATCGCGCACTGCCATCATCTTTTCGGAAATGTTTAAATTGCTTACGTGGGTGCCTGCAAATGCACCGTGTCCCACGTCGGTAAAGACGCCGTCAAAGGTGAGCTTGTTTAGCGAGTTGCATCCGTCAAAGGCGCTGTCTCCCACCTCTATTTCCTCAGAAAGGATTACCAGCTCCGAAAGTGTACTGTCAAGGAATGCTTCGCGCTCGATTTTTTTAACGGTTTTTGGAATAGTCACCTTGGAAATGCTCTTGTTTTCTTCAAAGCAATTGTGATACAGCCCTGTTACTGTGTAAGAGTCTACCTTAGAGGGGATCACCAGATCCTTTTCACTTCCGTTATATTTGGAAATACGCGCGGTGTTGTCGCTGTAGACGATGTAGGTGAAGTCTCCAAAGGTTTTTCCGCGTTTGGTGCAGTAGGGCAGATCGTCTGCCTCGTCGGTGTATTCCAAATGCACCTCTACGTTGGCACACTTGCCGTCCACCAATAGATGCTTACCCAGATCCAAGCGCATAAGCTGCTCCATAGTTCCGGTATAAGCCAAGTTTTCAAGGGCTGAAAACTGCCCCTCCACTGTCTCAAAGGTGGTTATAGAATCGGGAACGCGCAGGGTGATGAGCTGGGTGGATTCAAAGCAGCCGGAGCCCACATATTCAAGACTTCCGGGAAGCTCCAAGAAAAAGAGCTTGTTGGAGGTAAAGTTGTCTTTTCCCAGTTTTTTAAGACGCATGGACAGATTCAGCTCCTCCAGCTCCCATCCTTCAAAGGCATGGTCGCCGATCTCGGTGACAGAGGACGCGATGCTGATGGTCTCTGCTTCCTTGAGCACTCTGCACAGCCCGTCGCCGATGCGCGTGATGCCGTCGTATACCACGATGGAGGTCACCGCTTTATTGTATCTGTAAAAATAACTGTTCTGTCCTGCGGGAAAATCGGGTGTGGCGCCGCTTCCCGTGAATTCCAGCTCGCCGTCGCTATACAGACGCCAAAAGACCTGGGTGCCCTCAAACTGCCCCTCCACAGCCACGTCGGGCTCGGGCTTGTCGCAGTAGATGCATTGCTGTCCCTTGTACTGATGTCCCAGTGCCGGCTGAATACTGCCTGTGGTGTCTAAGATCTCACCGCAGTCCTTGCATTTGAGACGGTCGCTGTAGCCTTCGGTTATGCAGGTAGGCTCCTTTGAGGAGATCTTCTTGGTATTTTTGTGTGCGCACCCTGTATCAATGACGGAATTTTCACCGCCGCTGGGCAGAGAGGCATCGGGGGAGCTGTCTGTCGATGGATTTGAGGTCTTTTGCCCATTGCAGGCTGAAAAGCATCCTACAATGCAAAGAAGGGCAAGAATAAAGGGAAGAAGCTTTTTTAAAAACATTATCGTTCTCTCCAACTAAAAATCATGCTTATAAGAACAGTATACCATATAAAAAAAGCCTTGTCAAATCTTATATGTAAACAAATAGAAAACAAAAAGCAGGCAAAAAGAAAACCCGCAGGTCCATCGACCTGCGGGTGCTGGAGCTGGTAATCAGATTCGAACTGATGACCTCATCCTTACCAAGGATGTGCTCTACCAACTGAGCCATACCAGCGCCTCAACGCAAGCAATATTATAGCAAGTTCTTTGCCTTTTGTCAAGAGGTTTTTGAAAAAAATTAAAAAAGTTTTTTGGAGCGGATCTTGGTACGGAAAATCGGTTTTGGAATATTGATCAAAAGGCTCAGAATGGCACAGGTTCTCCTGTCAGCGCGGCAAAGGAGAGTGCCGCCGCTTCTCTTGAAATGGTGCAGTGCAGTTCAAAAACGGGGGTGCACTTTAAAACACCGTCTACCAGCGACAGTGTTTTTTGAAGCAACAGCACATCGCGGGGATAAAGCACCTGCTTCAGCGCCCGCCGGGCACTCTCGGATTGGGATAGGGACGTGAGGCTGTTTTCGGGTGCTTGACCAAGAAAACAAATGCCCGCAAGAGGATAGGCGCAGTTTCTCTGCCACCCTTCCTTTCCTGCCCAGGGAGAAGAATAAACAGTAAAGCTGCCGTCTTGCTCCTTTTTTATTAAAGGCTTATCGCCGTTGATGATGGAGACGCGCTCCTTTAAATAACTGCGCCACAGCTTGATATGGGTGCTTTTTCCTGTTCCGCTGGGGGCGGAAAAAAGATACGCCTTGCCGCCGTATTCAATAGCGGCACAGTGAAAGAGAAAGGTGTCGTATTGGGGGAGCTGAAGACAAATTTTACGATAGGTGCACACGCTTTCTCCATACCCTCTGTCAGAGCGCAGAGAGGGATCGGTGAGCTGCAACTCCCGTTCGATCTCCTCTTCACTGACCGATACGGTAAAAAGAGGCTTGTCCGTACATTGATATGCGGTGCATTGCTTGTCAATGAAGGTGTAGTGATTGTCTATGCCGATGGGGATGCCTGCCAATTTGATGGTAAACATGCGGCTCCTTTCTTCCTTTGCGTGTTTTATAAGGATGGTTTGTGTGTATAGATTACTATACCATATTTTTTTCTCTTTGTCAGCGGAAAAGCAAAAAATACTTGATTTTCCTTTAAAAAACATTTATACTATATCCGGCGGACAGACCCCACAGCATAAGATGTCCGACGGAGGATCAGCATGAATGAGCAAATGAACGTCCCCTGCTTTGCAGGGAGCATACAAGAAAACAAGCTGTGCCGTGAGCGCATCCTTTCCGCTCTCCCGAGGGAAGAGCGGAATCTGCAGGTGACGGTGTACGGCATGACCGACTCCACCAATATGCGCGCCAAATGCCATGCAACGGGGGCGTTTACGGGGCACGCACTGTTCGTTGCCGACGGACAGCAACAGGGCAGAGGGCGTTTGGGCCGCACCTTCTATTCCCCTGCGGGAACGGGACTGTATCTATCCTATCTGTTTTCCACCAAAGAGCCCTTGGAGCGCTTGACGGCACTTACTCCTGCGGCGGCAGTGGCGTGTGCCCGCGCTATTGAGCACCTGTGCTCGAGATATGTGGGCATCAAATGGGTCAACGACCTATACTTGCAGGATAAAAAGGTGTGCGGGATTCTGACCGAAGCGGTGAGCGCCGCCACCCCCGGTGAGGAACATAAGATCATCATTGGCGTGGGAATCAATTTAACCACCGAGCACTTCCCCAAGGAGCTTGAGCACAGTGCAGGCGCACTGGGCAGGAGCATTGACCGCTCTCTTTTGGCAGGAGAGATCGCCCACGGGCTTATCGGAATCAAAAATGATCTGTATGACCGCTCCTTTATGGAGGAATACAGAGCGCGTTCGGTGGTGCTGGGCAAAAGGGTATGTATGATCCGCGGGGATGTGGAAACGGAAGGGATCGTTGAGGGGTTTGATTGCGACGGCGGACTGCTTTTAAGAACCGACAAGGGTCTGCGCCTCTTCACGGGCGGAGAGATCAGTCTGCGCTTTTCTTGATAAAAGAAACTTTTTTAAGAATGAGACAGGAAAGAAGAATTTTTAGGGCATCGGGCAGCAGATAGGGCAGGATGCACAGGGATAGCACGCTCCAAAGAGGTGCTTGCGGAAGATATATATGATACCACAGCGCCCCGCAAAGATAACAGCAAAGGGTCGCGCCGATGCAGGAAAGCGGGCGCGCCCCGGGGCGTGGGGACAACAGCTTGAAGAGCAGCTGTTGTGTAAGGATTGCAGGAAAAAAGCCGAAGAGAAAGCCGCCGGTTGGTCCGAATAATACCCCTGCGCCGGCGCCAAATCCTGCAAATACGGGAAGCCCCAACGCTCCAAGGGTCAGATAGACTACAAGGGAGCAAAGGGCGTATGGCAGGGGCAGGATCCCGCCCAAAAGCAGTATCGCGCAGAGCTGCAGAGAAATGCGGGCATCCCCCAGGGGGATGCTGAGCATGGAGCAGAGGATCAGCAATCCCGTGAAAAGTGCGCTGAGTGTTAAATAGCGAAGATTTTTAAAAATGGGCGCCACCTCCCAAAATTTCAAACTAAAAAACTAAAACAGAAGGGATCATCTTGCCTTTTGGGCAAAATCATCCCCTTAAACTCTGTATATGTGCCGGTGTGCGCTTAGTCAGCGCAGTTGATTTGACAGCCCGCGGCGTGTTCTTGTTCGCTCTTGCCGCGCAGATCGGTCAGATCCTGTTCGCTGAGTTCTTCGTTGCCGATATCCTCATTGAAGGAGGCAATGGCTTTCTTAAATTTCTTGTAAAGATATCCAAGAACCACGACCACTGCGGAAATCAGCCCCAAGATAACTAAAATGATAATGATCGCCTTTATGGCTCTGTGTTTGTTTTCGTTGCGTTCTTCCACTGTGATGACCACCTTTCCTTGTTTACTTATTACCAGTATAGCACAAAAAATGGTTTTTGTACAGTATGGAAACAAATTTTTTTGCACTAAATTTGTTAATTTTTGAAAAACAACCAAGAAAACCGAGGGATTTTGGCGGTGCGTCATGCTTTTTGCAGTCTGTTTGAAAAAAAGAGAAACCGGCAATACTGATTGGAGCCTGCAATACATAGAATTGTAGGAGAAAATGGAAGAACTTTTCAAAAAAAGGTTGACAAAATCACTTTCCGGTATTAAAGTATATATGTGGAGGAATGCTTGATGATCAGACTTGCAATAACAGGACCCAGCGGCAGCGGAAAGGGATATCTCTGCGCGATGCTCAAGGACCGAGGGATCCCGTGCTTAGACTGCGATCGGGTGGTGCATGAGATCTATAAAGATCCTGCCTTTACCAAGGAACTGTCACAGCTTTTTATGACGGATCTGGCAGACGCATCGGGTGCGGTGGACCGTGCAAAGCTCAGAGCGCTGGTGTTTGGAAGTGATGACAATATGAAAGCGCTGATGCAAAGGGTTTATCCTGCAGTACGTGCACGGTGCGCGGCGTTTTTACAAGCCTGCGCACAGGAAGGAAAAGCTTGCGCGGCGGTGGATGCTCCTCAGCTTTTTGAAGCGGGATTTGGGGAGGATTATGACGTGATCGTTGCCGTCTTAGCCCCCCTGGAAGAGCGCGTTGCGCGCATTATGAAGCGGGACGGCATTAGAAGGGTAGAGGCATTTGAGCGCATTGCCCACCAGATGACCGATGAAGAATACGCCAAGCGCAGTGACGCGGTGATCCGAAACGGAAGTGCGGATGATGCGCGCGAGGCGCTGAAGAGCCTTCTTGCGGCGTATGGGGTGGCAGAATGAGAAAGGCAAGAAAAAACACCTTCTCCCGCGGCTTGCTTTTGATGGCACTGCTGGTGCTTGCGGCATCGTTTGGCTATTTGGTGGTGTTGCAGCTTGAGAGCGAGGATGCCGTTAAGAGCTCGGGCGGGGTGAGCACGGAATACGTGGAGCGCTTGCCTGCCATGCCTTATTTTGAAGAGGTGTCGGCGGCGTCGGAAAAATACGGTATTTCAAGGGCGCGCATTTATGCGGTGATCCAAACGGAAAGCAGCTTCCGCCCCGAGGTCGTCTCCTCGGCAGGGGCGATCGGACTGATGCAGATGCTTCCCGCAACCTATGAGGAGCAGTGCTTGCAAAAAGGGGAGGAATACGACCCCGAGAAGTTAAAGAATCCTGCGGTTAATATAGATGCCTGCACGGCGTATCTGCAGTATTTGTACAATCTGACGGGCGATTGGGATGCCGCCCACGTGGCATATCACGCTGGTATCGGCAATGTGCGCAAATGGCTTGCCAACAAGGACTATTCTCCCGACGGGGTGCATTTAGAGGTGATCCCCATTGAAAAAAGCAGGATCTATTTGGAGCGCATCAAATCTGCCTGCTGGGCGTATGAAAGAGCCCTTGGCGCAATGGATGTTGAAACATCTTGATGATTTCATATAAATATTTAAAGAAGGAAGGTACGAACATCATGGAAAAGGATGCAAAGACTTTGAAGGAAGAGCTGTTTTTCAAAAAGAAGAACGCTTACGAGGTGATGACCGAAGAGGACAAAGCCGCAATGGAAGAGTATGCCAAGGAGTATATGTGGTTCCTTGACAATGCAAAGACCGAAAGAGAAGCCGTGAAGACCGGTATTGAAATGCTCGCGAAGGCGGGCTATACCGAATATCATCTGGGCGATAAGATCGAGCAGGGCGGTAAATACTATCTGAACAACCGCGGCAAGGCACTCTATGCCTTCCGTATCGGCTCTGAAAGCCTTGAAAACGGTATTCGTATTTCCGCTTCCCATATCGACTCTCCCCGCATTGACTTAAAGCCCAACCCTCTTTACGAGGACGGCGGTATCGGCTACTTCAAGACCCACTACTATGGCGGCATCAAGAAGTATCAGTGGCTGGCAATGCCCTTGGCACTGCACGGCGTAGTTGTGAAGAAGGGCGGCGAAACGGTTGAGGTTTGCATTGGCGACAAGGAAACCGATCCCGTATTCTACATCTCCGACCTGCTCCCCCACCTGGCAAAGGACCAGATGGCAAAGAACTTAAGAGAAGCCATCCCCGGCGAGAAGTTAAACATCATCATCGGCTCTACCCCCTACGACAACACCTCCGACGGGAACGTGAAGCTGCACATGATGCAGATCCTCAATGAAAAGTACGGCATCGTGGAAAAGGATTTCCTTTCCGCAGAGCTGTCTATCGTGCCCGCATTCAATGCAAGAGAGATCGGCTTTGACCGGTCCCTGATCGGTGCATACGGTCATGACGACAGAGTATGCTCTCATCCCGCTATCCGCGCACTGCTGGATACCGAGGGAAGCGTACATACCGTTCTTGCCATCCTCGCTGATAAGGAAGAGGTGGGCTCCGGCGGTAACACCGGTATGCAGAGCGGCATTTTCCTCGATCTGATCGACGAAATGTCAAAGAACCTGGGTGCCAACTTCAACGTGGTGAAGAACAACAGTAAGTGTCTGTCTGCTGACGTAAACGCGGCGTTTGACCCCAACTTCCCCGAGGTGCACGACTCCAAGAACGCTTGCACCATTAACGGCGGCGTGGTGCTGACCAAGTACACCGGCTCCGGCGGTAAGGGCGGTACTAACGATGCTTCCGCAGAGTTCGTGGGCTTCGTTGCAGATATCTTCGATAAGGAAGAGGTTCTGTGGCAGGTAGGCGAGCTTGGCAAGGTTGACCAGGGCGGCGGCGGAACGGTAGCCATCTACATTTCCAGCAAGAACATTGACGTAGTAGACCTGGGCGTGCCGGTGCTTTCCATGCATGCACCCTTTGAGTGCATCTCCAAGGCAGACCTGTACATGACCTACAAGTCCTTCTGCGCATTCAATAAGTATTAAGTTCTTTTTCGGGATGCGGTTTTCCGCATCCCGAAATTCGTAAAAAGGAGTTCTATGAAAAGAGTTACCAAGCTTGTTTGCGCGCTGTTGACCATCGCGCTGGGCGCACTGTTTGTCATTTACAAGACAGAGGTATTGTCTGTTTGTATGACGGTGCTGGGTGTGGGGCTGATCGTGCTATCGGTGCTGGATCTGATCCGCTTAAAGCTTTTCACCTCGGCGATCGAGGGCATCATCGGTATTGCCGTGCTGGTGATCGGCTGGCTGCTGGTGGATATTGCGCTGTTTGTCATTGCCATCGTGCTGGCACTGTACGGCGGGGTGGAGCTGTTGCGGCGTATTTTTGAGCGCAAAAAGAAAAAGAAGGGGCTGGTGCTGCTCATTGGCTTTATCGAGCCCTTTGTCTGCATCGCGGCAGCGGCATTTTTGCTGATGAACAGCGGCGCGGCGCTTTCTTCCGTGATGGTCGTGGTCGGTATCATTTTGATCGTTGACGGACTGCTTTCATTGATCGTGGCGCTGGCAGGCAAAAAGAAAAAGAAGAAAAGCAGATAACAAAAACGCTTCGCGCTCCCTTTGGAGCACGAAGCGTTTTACTGTTATGTTACGCTTTGCCAAATCCCATTTTCCGAAGGGTCGGGGCAAGACGGGAAAGGACAAAAAGCAAAATGATATAAACGGGGATCATGACGGCATACTGGGGCAGGCGGTACAAAAACCATCCGAGGTAGGTCTTGGAGCCGTAGATCATACTCACCCAGCAGGTGTTGAGGATCAGTCCGCAGATCAGATTGTTAAAAAGAGCGGGGGTTAAAACGCCCAAAACCGTGCGAAGCTTGGGATGGGAAACGGGGCGCTCTCTTTTTTGACCGAAGGGATGGGGGTGCAGACACAGCCCAAAGCAAAAACCCATCAGCACATTACAAAAGGTGAAGCCGGGATGAAAGGGACCAAAGGACAGCCCTGCAAAAACGGCGATCAGATCGGCAAGCCCAAAGACGATGGCAGAGGGGATGGGTCCGTAGAGCATGCCCACAATGGCAGGGGGCAGGAACCCGAAGGTGAATTTAATGCCGCTGCCCACCGGCAGAGACAAAAAGCCGTCAAGCACCACCGAAAGGGCGGTCATCAAGGCGCACACGCACAAAAGCTTTAAGGCGTATCTGCTCTTTTCTCTTGTGGAAATGGGGCGGGAATGGCTGGTTTGGTTGCTTTTCTTCATAAAAAATCCTCCTTACACAGCGCTCCTTTGGCTGCATAGGGAGGTCTTTATAAAAGTCCTTATGCAACAGCGGGATGCAGCTTTTTTACCGCGGCAACGCCTTCGTCCGTCGGGCAACTCCCCGTCCCCACGGCACTTTACGCAAAAAAGCTTACTCTGTTTTTGTTTTATTTTGTAAAGTCAGTATAGCACGATAGACGCACTCTGTCAAGGGATTTTAAAAAGAAAAATGAAAAGCCTTGAAAGCAAATGCAGGGCTTTCGAGGCTTTTCATTTCATGACGGCTTGCCGTCAATTCATTTTCAAAGAACGGAGGCGTGATCCACCCCGACCTGCACAAATGCCGTCTGCCTACCCGATAAGAGGCAAACGAGTTTTTCAATCTTTTCCTTCAGCTCCGCGCGCTCAAGCCCCTTTCGGTATAGCACCCATTGGGGCTTTTTTGCCATCCATAAAAGGTACAAAAGATCCTTTGCCATCAGCGCGGGCAGAGTTTTTGGTATTTCAAATTCATGCCGCTTGTTTTCAAAAAGGGGGCTTTGTGGCACCTCGCCTTTTTTCAAATAGTCCTCTGCCAGGCATAAGATTTTAAGATCACGGTCGCTTAAATGCAGGGGCGTGACGGTGATGAAGCAGGGCAGAACGAAGGGCTCTTTTTGCTCAAGCATCCCCAAAAGCTGTCTCAAGTCGCCATCGCTGTAGGCTTGCTCGGGAATGGCGGTCAGATGGGGCAGAAGGGAGGAGAGAAAGAGGTCTTCAAAAAACAGATCGTTTTTTTGGCGCCGCACGCAGTCATGGTGAAGCTTGTCAAGATGGGCATCAAGCTCTTCTCTTGAAATTTCGCCTTTCAGATAGGCGCTGATACGCTCTTTTAAGTAGGCAATACTCATTGCTTTTCGGATCTTCCGACTGAATTTGGGGCGTGCCCCTGCGGCTTGATCCGATGGGGAGGGAATTCCTCTTTTCCAGTATA
>JAFTMP010000212.1 GCA_017452335.1 Clostridia bacterium | reverse complement strand
CTCTCTTTTTTACCGTGTGCGCAGTAACAAGGAGCGCCGCAGGCGGGCAAAGGCTCAAAAAGAGGATCTGAAAAAACAACGGCAAAGAGAAGAGCAGGGCAGATGGAAATAGCTTGTGTACCTGCAAAGGAAAACGCCATAGCGTCTTTTCAAGAACGCTGTGGCGTTGTTTATTATTCCTTATAAACGAGATCCAGCAAAATGTGCTGGGGATGGTCGCCGTATTTACTGCCAAAGAGATTGACGCCCCCGCGGTTTTTGGCATCCTCCTTCACCCCGATGCGCAGGGTTAAGAGGGAAGGACTGCCGCCCACTGCAAGATCGGCGATGCAGATGTCCGAACAGGGTTCGCCGTCAAGGAAGGTGCCCTTTTTTCTTACTTCGATCTTTTTTAAAAGTCCGTATTGGGTGCCAGCTTTCCACCATTTTGGGGTTAGCGCCCCCTGCCTTGCTCCAAAGTCACCGGGCAGGGTGAGGGTGCAAAGGGGCACGCCGTTGATCTCAAAAAAGACGTCTGATTTCCAGTTTTCATTATATCCGGGTGCCTCCGAGCAAAGCTCTAAGCTGAGCGCGATACCTGCAAGGGTCTTGTTTTCCACCTCTTTTAAGGGGATCTTGTATTCAAGATAACCGTAATCAAACCAGAGAAGCTGTGCTTCGTGGCGCTTGGGGGCATAGAAGGTGGTGGGATCGTCTCTTCTGCCGATATACCCCTCTTCCCCCAGCATCCCGCAGTATTTGCCGATTTTAAAGTCGGTGTAGCTGCCGATGGGAATTTCCTCTCTTCTCACCTCTGCTTTGCTTGGCGTGCCTGTGGCGTGGACCAGCTCAATGCGGATCTGCTCATACTGTCTTGATAAGATCTTGCTCTGTCCTCGGCTCCCTTCCTTGCGCACCACAGAGATGATCCCTGCCTTTAAAAGGACGCTTACATGCTCGGAGGTGGTGGACAGCGGGACGTTCAGCCGTTCGGCAATCTCCCAAATGCTCAGCGTTTTTCCGCTAAGCAGGCGCAAAATATCCCGCCTGGTTTTGCAGTTTAACGCCTTGATGATCCGTTCGCTTTGTTCCTCGTCCTTCAGGTCTACCGAAAGGACTTTATTGAAGAACTTTTCCATCCGCTATCCACCTTTCTTTTTGTTTTGTATGGGTTTTACGCCTTTTTCTTTTTGAGCACCGCGAAGAGTGCACAGCCTGCACCGATCACTGCCGCCGCAATGGCAACGAGTCCGCCGATGAGCGCACCGCTGGGTGCACCGCTCTGATCGTCCTTGTTGTCAGAGCCGTTTGAAGGACTGCTCTTGTCATTTTCCGATGCTTCCTCTGATACAGGGATCTTTTCGGAAGTCACAGTTGAGGGCTCTTCGAGGGAAGACTGCTCTTTTGAGGGGTCTTCCGAGGGTACGATGGGATCGTTTTCTCCCTCTTTAAAGCTTACCGAAAGGGTCACTTCCTTCTCGGGCATGGTAAAGGAGCCTGCAGCACCGTCAAGAGTGATGGCAAGATCGTCGATCGAAGAGGTGATCTTGTCAATAACCTGCCCCTCGGGGATGCTGACGGTAAACTGCACGGTGTCGCCCGCATAAGCAAGGGCGCTTTCACCCGTCAAGCTTTCACCAAAGAACACCTTGATCTTGTCGGTATTCAACCAAGTCACACCCGTTTTCTTTTCGGGTGCATCGGTCACCTTCAGCCAGCTCCAGTAGGTGGAGGGCACTGCCTTGCCGTGGTATTTGCCCGCGCTGGCAAAGTCCACCAAGCGGAAGGTCTTTTCACCCACTGTCACGTCAAAGAAGAGCATGGCATCCTCTTTTGCGCCTGCGGTAATGACCGCGCTTTCCAGTTCCTTCACGGTGAATTTGGTCACCTGGGTGGCGGTGGAGGCGTAGTATTTGTCAAGAGTCAAGAGAACAGGACCGTAGAATACCGAAGCAAAGCCCTTTTGTGCCCGCTCGCCCGTTTGATAGGTGAAGGACAGAGCGATGTTCAATTCAACGGTGTCACCGTTTTTGAAGGTCTTTTGGATGTCAAAGTATTCCCCGCTCTTGGCATTGACCGTCTTGCCGTCAAAGGATACGGTGGAGCCGTGTGCCCAGGTGGGAATACGGAGCTTTAAGGTAAAAGCAGTGTCCTGCTCCAAGCCCGAAACGGTGAGGGTCACCTTGCCGTTTAAGGGATATTCGGTCTTTTGGGTCAGTGTCACCGTCTTGCCGTCCACCTTGGTGGTGATGGCAGAGGGACCGTAGTAGTTTAAATACAGCGCGTTTTCACCGCTCATGAGTGCCCACCCGCTGAGTTGTCCGATGCCGCGGGCGTAGTTTGCTTGACAGCAGTTCATATCGGGGGAGGTACTGTTATACTGGAAGGCAATATCCTTTTGAGAGGGCACCCGTCTGCCGTCATACCCGCCGCCGTGAAAGTCTGCAGAGCCTTGAATACCGTCCTGGGGGGTGTTGTAGGTGCAGTATTTGTCATCGTCAAGAAGACCGCCAAGAACCCCGTTGAGGTAGGAGCGCTCCAGCTCGTCGGCAACGCGCACGCT
>JAFTMP010000211.1 GCA_017452335.1 Clostridia bacterium | reverse complement strand
GGGCAGAAAAAGAGCAGTCTTGACCGTGTCAAGACTGCTCCTTTTCTTTTTATTCATTGCTCAACTTTTTGTATTCCTCTGCAATCATCAGCATGTCTTTGAGCATCTCTTCCTTTTTAGAGGCATCCCGCAGAAGGGCTGAGGGGTGGTAGACCGCTGTAATGAGGAAGGCGCCCTTTTTATAAAGCACGCCGTGCTCCTTGGTGATTCTAAAGTCGGGGGAGATCAGCCGACAGGCGGCAATGCGCCCTAAGCACACAATGATCTTGGGACGAATAAGGCGCACTTGATCTCTTAAATAGGGCATGCAACACTCCTGCTCCTCGGGCAGAGGATCGCGGTTGCGGGGCGGACGGCACTTTAAAATGTTGCAAATGTAGACCTCTTCCCGATCAAGACCTGCCGCCAGCAGGTATTTATCGAAAAGCTGTCCCGCAGGACCAACGAAGGGCACGCCCGACAGATCCTCTTTTTCCCCCGGTGCTTCTCCCACAAACATCAGCTTTGCATCTCTTGATCCCCGCTCAAAAACCGTTTGCGTGCGCGTTTTGGAAAGCGCGCATTTTTCACAGCCCTCACAGCTTTTTTTCAGTTCCTCAAAATTCATTGTTCTTTTCCTTTTTTAAATCGTCACATCCCGATAATGCTCTTCCAAATACAGCGCCACGGGGGATGGCACCCGTTTGCCGTAGTTCTCCAACAGCAGCACCGCTCCCGGCGGCGGCTCCTTGCAGTATAGCAAATACCCGCCCTCGGGCATCTGATACAGCCGATAAGCACACGCCCGCCCTTTGAGCAGCTCCATCAAAGGCAGTACTCCTTGCAAATGCTCCGACGGGCACAAATAGCCCTCGGGCGCCCGATAGGGAATGGGGGCGCTGTCGCTATACAGCATCGCCTGCTCGCTATGTATCAAAAACAGCTCACAGCCTCCGTCCTTTGAAGGATAAAACTGCACGTACAGCCGTCCGCCCTCTGTTTCAAAATCGGTCTTGGCTTTCACCACCGCCAAAATCCCTTCAAACGCCGCCCTTGACGCGGGGCTGTCGTAATCTAGTCCGTCGCAGTCAATGCAGTATTCCGATAGATCCTGCGCACTCAGCGTCACCTTTAGGCGCCCCGGCGCAATCTGTAATATTTCCAAAACGATCCTCCTCTTTCAAACTTCACTCCCATTATACGCGAAAACAGGTCATTTTGCACCTGTTTTTATCGGGATAATCGGGAAGAAAGCGGAAGAAAGGCGCGTTTCGGAGCAGTTTCTGTCAGCAAACGTAAAAAATACAAAGGAGGCGGATCATCCAACCCGCCTCCTGCTGTATCGCTTTTCTATTTTTTTATCAAATTTTTTATCAAACCTGCAGTTTGCCCTCAGCCACGCACTTGTCCACAAAGGAGTGGATCTTCTGTACGGGATCAAGCAGTGCGCTGATGGTCTCGTCTCTATGGAGCGAATCTACCAGCAGTGCCACGTACTTGCACAGGTCTACCTCGCAGTACCATTCTCTCTGGAGCAGTTCTTCGGGACGGTAGATGAGGTTGGTGGTAAACACCTTGTTGAGCACGCCTCTTTCATAAGCGGCGTCGAAGCGCTCAAGACCATTGCAGAACAGTCCAAAGGAGGTGAAGGCGAAGATTCTCTTAGCGCCTCTGTCCTTGAGCTTTTCACCGATCTCGATGATAGAGTCACCGGAGGAGATCATATCGTCCACGATGATCACGTCCTTGCCCTCAACAGGCTTACCCAGATACTCATGTGCTTCAATGGGGTTTCTGCCGTTGACGATCACAGCATAGTTTCTTCTCTTATAAAACATACCCAGATCCAGCTTGAGCACCGAAGAGAAGTACATGCAACGGGTCATACCGCCCTCGTCGGGAGAGACGATGGTGGTGTGATCTGCATTCAAGATCAGATCGGGCACGTTGCGGATCAGCGCCTTGATCATCTGATAGGTGGGCTGAACATTGTCAAAGCCGTGCAGAGGAATTGCATTCTGCACTCTGGCGTCGTGTGCATCAAAGGTGATCATGTTGGAAACGCCCATATTCACCAGCTCCTGCAGCATCATTGCACAGTCAAGAGACTCTCTGGAGCTTCTCTTGTGCTGACGGCCCTCATACAGCATGGGCATGATCACGGTAATTCTCTTTGCTTTACCGCCGATGGCGCCGATAATTCTCTTCAGATCGGCAAAATGGTCGTCGGGAGACATGGGTACTTCTTTGCCGTACATGGTGTAGGTCACGCCGTAATTGAATACATCACACAGGATGAACACATCGTGGCCTCTTAAGGATTCAAATACGATACCCTTACCTTCACCGCTTCCGAAACGAGGGCAACCTGCCTTTACAATAAAGCTCTTATCGGTTCCTCTCCATTCCTTCAGGTAAGAATCCACGCGGTTAATAAAGGGCTCACAACCCTTCATGGCAATCAGACTCAGATCCCCAAACATTGCATCACTCATACAGACACCTCGCATTAAATTTTTCTTTGTCTCCATTATATCATATATTTTGATTTTTTCAAACATTTTCTGCAATTTTTTTTAAATTCATCGCTTTGCCGAAAGAACGCTCTTGTTTTTCTCCTTTTTTTGTGATAGACTATACAAAACATTTTAAAAAACGGTCATTTTTCCTGCGCTTCACAGAAAAAATAAAGAACCGATCGAGGACCTTATGCAAAAAATTACCTTTAAATACCTTCTGTGGAAGGTGCTGATTTGTTTCCTGCTTCAAGTGATGGCAACGGCGGTGTGCATTCCTGCCGTTTGGGTGTTAAAAGCCAATGATTTTGAAAACAGCCTTTGTGCGCTAATCTATTCTATCGGGGCGTTTGTAGTGTTCCTTGCACTACAATACGGCATCATGAAGCGCTCCAATCTTTCAAACATCAGCAAAAAAGATTATCTGCTGGGTGAGAGCATTGCCTATAGCGTTTGCGTCCTTATTGGTACGCTGATCCTTGCCCTTTGCTCGGGCGGACTTGCCCCCCAAGGCTTTTCTT
>JAFTMP010000210.1 GCA_017452335.1 Clostridia bacterium | reverse complement strand
GATTACGAGCTCACACGCCTTGATCTTAAAGTCTTTGCTGTACGTTCTTTTCATAGACTCACCTCTTTCAAGTTAATTATATCATTAACTCTTCTGTTTGTCCATTTTTATTATACAACTTTCCCAATTTAATTATTTCTTTTTCTTCTTCAATATCACGATCACGACCGCAACCACTGCAACCAGTGCCACCGCACCGCCTGCAATACCCACGATTACAAGCACAAAGCCGGAATCGTTGTTGCCGCTCTGGTCGTCAGTTCCCTCATCGGAGGGCTCTGCAGACTGGGAGGGCACGGAGGGCTGTTCCACGCCCACAAAGAAGGTCTGCTCGTCCTTGGTGCCCTTGGAAGAGCTTCCGCAAGCGCAGGACAGATAGTATACACCCTCTTCCTTTAAGTAGTCTTTTTTCTCCACTTCGCAGGTATACGCATGGGTATGCGCTCCGTAAACTGCCTTGATGGCTACGGGACCCGCGGGCATGGTAAAGGTGGTGCTGCCATCTTCGCCGCTTGCAAGGGTCACGCCGCCCGAGGCAACCTCAAAGCGCAGGAATTCGGAATTTCCAAAATAAGCATCTGCCTTCAAGGTGACCTTTTCCCCTTCCTTGGCGGCATACACCTGTTTATCGCCTACAAGGGCATCGCCGTTTTCCACATCCAGCACGCTTCCCGCGTATTCATACAGATAAAATCCCGCTTTTCCGGAGTCCTTTGCAACGATCAGTCCGCAGGAATCGTAAAGCAGACCCAAGCCGTTTTTACCGGTAAGGGTCATACCGCCCGTGGTGTAGCCCACAGTAAATACCGTTCCCTCATCGGTCAGCGTCACCGTGCCGCCCATGGCGGTGGTGTTGGTGGTGGTCAGATACTTTTCGTCATAGCTGATCTTCCAGTTACTGCCCGATTTATGGAAGGTGAAAAGATACTCGTCAAATTCTCCCACCGCAATGCGGTCGGCAAAGCCGGTATGCTCCTGCAATTCCAGTCCCCTTCTCTTCTCCGAGCCGGTGGATTTGAGAGATACCTTGGGCAAAACAAGCTGATCGGTGCTTGCGGTGTAAACCAGCAGATATTTTCCGCCGTCCACCAGTTCCTTGGTATCAAGAACGCGGTTATACGCCTTGCCATCCACCGTCAACTGCACAAGATCGTCGATGGGTGTTTGGTTTTTCAGCGCGCTGTTGAGCTTCACCGTTTGTGGAGAGGTGTATACCGTGGTGTTGGGATCATAAGAATTCTCTCCCTTCACCTCGTTGCGCACGCCTGCGGATTTCAGATTGTGCAGACCCTTTTCATCATAACGTGAAATGGTGATCTCATCGCCCTTGATCTTTAAAACAGTCGCCGTCAAGGTGCCGTCAGAGCCGTTGGTGTTGTCGTAATAGCCGGTATACCCCGCGTTCATGTAGGTAAAATTCAGCGTTTTCTTTGAGAAATTGGTCTTGCTTCCCGGCTTGGCAATCAAGATCTCGTCGCCCTTTTTGAGATAGACGCTGGAGCCGCCTAGATAATCGTCCCAGCCGTTGGAGTGATCGTGTCCGAAGAGATACACGATATTCAGCCCCTTCTTTGCCGCATCGTCCAGTGCATTGTAGATGAAGGCGGCACAGTTGCCGTCACCCTCCAGCTTGGTGCGCATGCTGTAATGCAAGGGCAGGTGAGAAAGAACGAAAATGGGGCGGGTATAGCCCATTTCGATCTTTTCGTTTAAGTAATCAATGAGGCGCTGAGCGGTACGCATTACGGTGTCTCGGTCGTTGCCGTACCACATGTAGTCGTCGTTGTTGATGACAAACACCCCGTAATCGCCCCCTGCGGGGTCGTTTTCTCCCGAAGGGTTCAAGCGGTTATTGCCGGGCATGGTATCATGGTTGCCCTGCACGAAGATCAGATCGTCCCAGCCTTTAATAAAGCCGGAAAAGGCAGATACCAGCGCGGTCATGCCGTCACTTGTAGAGGAAAGACTGCCCAAGGAGTTGGTATAGTCTCCGCAGAAAAACAGACTGTCTGCCTTGGTCACGCCGTCTGCCTTGATGGCATCCACGATCCTTTTCAATGCCGCTTTTCCATCATTTTCGTTCTTTGGCTGAAAGTCCGAGCAAGAAACAATGGTGATCTCCTTCTCTTCTGCAAAAGAAGATCCTGTCGGCAAAACACCAAGTAAGGTAATTACGCAAAGCATCAGTGCCAAAATTTTAATTTTCACTGTATAGCTCCTTTCAATGAATTGAGTATAGCCAGTTCATTATAGCACATTTCCCGCCCCTTTGCAATGTGTTTTCAAAGAAAAACCGATTTTTCGACACATTTTCGAAACAAAAAGGCTTTACAAGCGGGCGCTTTTGCCGTATAATATTTTCAAAGATCGACATCGGGTTAAAAAGCGTGGTCAGAGAGTTTTGCAAGCAATATCCTGTACAGTGAAAAGAGGATGCTGTCTTGTTGCTGTTTCTGCCGGATCGCGTCATAAGTCCATATCAAGTCAGAAGTATCCCCCACCGCGGCTTTGCCGCGGTCCGTCCCCCCTTTTTAGGTAAGGAACAGTATCCCTCCACCATTTTGCATAATGCAAAATGGTCCCCCTCCCTTTCGGCAAGGGAGGCAAATAAACGGCGCGCCTTCCGCAACGCGGAAGGCTAACAGAACAAAAAATGTTGACAAAAAATGTTGAAAGT
>JAFTMP010000209.1 GCA_017452335.1 Clostridia bacterium | reverse complement strand
TGGTGATCGCCAACGGAAAAAATCCCGATATTTTATATGATATCTGCGCAGGCAAGTCCATCGGAACCCTCTTTTTGCCCAAAAAGGAGTGCTGAAATTAACATTGTAGTTTACGGACTGGGGCACATGTCATCTGCCCTGGGTGAAGGACTTTTAAAAATGGAGCTGTGCCCCCCCGCACAGATTTCTATTCTTGCAAAAAGCGATGAAACCAAAGCAAGGGCAAGAGCGCAAGGCTTTTTTGTGTGCGACAGCGCTCAAGAACTCTTTGACCGCACCGATGCCGTGATCCTTGCTTTGAAGCCCGCGGTTTTTAAGGACCTGCGTCCCGCAATGGGTGCTCTTGACACCAAGGGAACCAAAATCATCAGCATTATGGCATCCATTTCCCTTGCCGAGCTTCAAGAGACCTTCTCCTGCCCTGTTTTAAGGGTCATGCCCACCGTTGCCGTGGCAACAGGGCACGATATTATCGGAATGACCGATCCCACCGGATTTGAGGATTGTAAGCTTCTTTTTGAAAAGCTGGGCAGTGTGCACATTCTTGACGAGGAGCATTTAGACCGCTTGACCGTTGCCGCCTCCTGCGGACCGGGCTTTGCCGCAAAGGTGCTCCAAAGCTATGAGCAAGCCTGCATCAAGCTGGGCTTTGACAAGGAGCAGGCTGTTGCCATCACAGCGGCAGTGTTCTCCTTTGCCGCAAATGCCAAGGGCGATGATCCCTTTGCCATCCTCCGACGGCAGGTTGCCACGCCGGGCGGAGTGACCGAGGCGGGCAATGCCGCCATGGGAAGCGCCGTGGAGGATGCTTTTGACGCCGCCTTCCAAAAGGCACTGCAAAAAGCACGCCCCGCAAAATAGCTATAACCGATTGTACCACAAAACAGAGAGACTGTCAAATACTTTATTATATAAGGAAGGAATTTATCATGGGAAAGATCACGTTTATGGGTGCAGGAAGCACTGTATTTGCCAAAAATGTACTGGGCGACGCCATGCTCACGCCCGCTCTTTGCAATTTTGACATTGCCCTTTATGACATTGACGAGAAGCGTTTGGAGGAGTCCTACCAGATGGTCACGTCGCTAAACAGGAACCTCAACCAAAACCGCTCCAAGGTCAGCAAATATTTGGGCGTGGAAAACCGCAAGGCAGCGCTGGCGGGTGCTGACTTTGTAGTCAATGCCATTCAAGTGGGACTGTACGAGCCCTGCACCGTTACCGATTTTGAGGTGCCAAAAAAATGGAATCTGCGTCAGACTATCGCGGATACCCTGGGCATCGGCGGTATTTTCAGAGCTCTGCGCACCATTCCCGTGCTGGAGGACTTTGCCGCTGACATGAAGGAAGTATGCCCCGATGCGTGGTTTTTAAACTACACCAACCCCATGGCAATGCTCTCGGGCTACATGCAGCGCTATACCGATATCAAAACAGTGGGTCTTTGCCACTCGGTACAGGTCTGCTCCTCCGATCTGCTTCGCGGGTTAGGATTTGAAGACGTCAAAAAGCCGCTTTACGAAAAGATCGCGGGAATCAACCACATGGCATGGCTTCTTGAATTGAAGGATGCAGACGGCGTGGATCTTTATCCCGAGATCAAAAAGCGCGCCATTGCAGAGCTTGAAAAGGAACACTCCGAAAGCACCGACTTGGTACGCTATGAATACATCCGCCGTTTCGGCTATTACTGCACCGAAAGCTCGGAGCACAACGCAGAATACAACAACTTGTTTATCAAGTCTGCCCATCCCGAGCTCATCGACCGCTACAACATTCCTTTAGATGAATACCCCAGACGCTGTGTGCGCCAGATCGAGCGCTGGGAAAACGACAGACAAAAATACATTGCCGATGACGTGAGCCACAAGCGTACCGGCGAATACGCTTCTTATATTATGGAAGCCATTGTGACGGGCGTGCCCTATCGCATCGGCGGAAACGTTTTAAATACCGGGCTGATTACCAACCTGCCCCACAACGCCTGCGTTGAAGTGCCTTGTCTTGTTGACCACATGGGCGTGCATCCCACGGTGGTGGGAGATCTGCCCGAAATTTGCGCAGCCATGAACCGCACCAACATCAACGTTCAGCTTCTCACCATTGAAGCGGCACGCACCAAAAAGAGAGAGGACGTTTACAAAGCCGCACTGCTTGATCCTCATACCTCCAGTGAGCTGACCATTGACGAAACGGTGGCGCTGTGCGATGCCCTGTTTGAAGCCCACGGCGATTGGCTGCCTCCCTACGAAAAATGAACGGTGAATCCTATTTGAGCGCCCCCATCACCACCCTGCCGGGCATCGGCAGGGTGAAGGGCGCAATTTTTGCAAAGCTGGGCATTGAAACCATTGAGGATCTGCTTTACCATTTCCCAAGAGCATATCAAAACCGAGGGGACGTTTGCACGCTTGCAGAGGCATCTACACGGGCGCTTACCTGCGCAACGGTTTTAACGGTGGGCTCTGCCCCCGCCTCGGTCAAGCTGCGGGGCGGACGGATCATGACACGCTTTACCGCCTTTGACGACAGCGGAAAGTGTATCATCACTTTTTTCAATCAACCTTATATCAAAGACCTTTTTTTCTTAGGCTCCGCCTTTCGCTTTTGGGGAAAGGTGGAAAAGACAGGACGAAACTATCAAATGACCAGCCCTGAATATGAGCCCTGGTCCACCGACTTTCGTCTGCCCGAATTTCTGCCCGTTTATCCGCTGACAGAGGGACTAAAAAGCAAAGCAGTGTCCACCACGGTAGGGTTGGCGCTTCATAGTGCCCCGCCCTTACCCGATCCGCTTCCCGAAGCGGTTTTAAAAGAATACGCTCTGCCAAGTCTTGATGAGGCACTGCGTGCCATTCACCAGCCCGCAGACTACGAGGAGCTGGAGCGGGCACGGCGGCGGTTCATTTTTGAAGAGCTCTTCCTCTTCTCTCTGGGCATGGCATGCGGAACAAAAAAAGAACCCCTGCGCACCGAAAACCGCATCATCACCGATCTCGCCCCTTTTTTAGAGCGGTTGCCCTTCAAGTTGACAAAGGGACAGCAACAAGCCATCGACGACATCCAAGGGGATCTTTCTGGTGCACATCCCATGAACCGCTTGATCTGCGGAGACGTGGGTAGCGGCAAAACCGCCTGTGCCGCGGCGGCGGCGTATGCCGTCCTAAAGGCAGGAAAACAGGTGGCGCTGATGGTGCCAACCGAGATCCTTGCCTGTCAGCATTTTGCCGACTTGGCACCGCTCTTTGAAACGCTGGGCTTT
>JAFTMP010000208.1 GCA_017452335.1 Clostridia bacterium | reverse complement strand
GCATTACCAGCAGTTACGTCAAGAACGAGAAGCCCGATGCCATCATCAACATTGTGGACGGCACGAACTTAAGCAGAAGCTTGTTCTTCACCACTCAGTTCTTAGAGCTGGGCATTCCCGTGGTGGTGGCGCTGAACAAGGAAGACGTGAACAAGGCGAAAGAAACGCTGATCGACGAGAAGAAACTGTCCCAGTTGCTGGGCTGTCCCGTGGTAAAGACCATCTCCACCAAGGGCGAAGGCTTAAAGGAGCTGGTGCAGGCGGCGTCTGCGGCAGTGGGCACAGCGCAAAAAGCGCCCTACGTACAGGGTGATATTGATCTCACCGATAAAAAAGCGGTGGAAGAAGCAGACAGAAAGCGCTTTGCCTTTGTAAACAAGGTGGTCAAGGACGTTGAAAAGAGAAAGGTGCTGACTAAGAACAAGAATTCCCAGGACAAGATCGACGCGGTGCTGACCAACAAGTGGGTAGGTATTCCGATCTTTGCGGTAGTTATGTTCCTGGTGTTCTGGATCTCCCAGGTGGGTCCCGGCGTGTGGATCGCAGACTGGATGGTTGGTCTGCTTGAGACCTTCCAGGAATGGGTTGGCGGACTGGTGGAAGGTGCCGCACCTATTTTACAGTCTCTGCTTGTAGACGGTGTAATCGGCGGTGTGATCGCGGTTATCGGCTTCCTGCCCCTGGTGATGGTGATGTATTTCCTCATCGCACTGCTTGAGGACTGCGGCTATATGGCGCGCGTTTCGGTGGTGCTTGACCCGATCTTTAAGAAGGTTGGTCTTTCGGGCAAATCCGTCATTCCCTTTGTTATCGGTACAGGCTGTGCCATCCCCGGCGTGATGGCTTGCCGTACCATCCGCAATGAGAGAGAACGCAGAGCAACTGCAATGCTTACTCCTTTCATGCCCTGCGGAGCAAAGCTTCCCGTTATTGCCCTGTTTGCAGGCGCCTTCTTTAAGGATGCCGCATGGGTTGGACCTTTGATGTATTTCGTGGGCATCGTGCTCATCCTGCTGTGTGCACTGCTCATCAACAAGCTCACCGGTCACAAGAACAGAAAGTCCTTCTTCATCATGGAGCTGCCCGAATACAAGCTGCCCAGCGTTTGGAGAGCCTTTAAATCTATGTGCCAGCGCGGCTGGTCTTACATCGTGAAGGCAGGTACCATCATCCTGCTTTGCAACACCCTGGTACAGATCATGCAGACCTTCACTTGGAGCTTCCAAGTGGTGGAAGAGGGTGCAGAAAACACCTCCATTCTTGCAACCATTGCAACACCCTTCGCATTCGTGATCGCGCCTGTGATCGGCGTGGTGGCATGGGAGCTGGCAGCAGCGGCTGTAACCGGCTTTATTGCAAAGGAAAACGTGGTTGGTACACTGGCTGTATGCTTTGGCATTTCCAACTTGATCAATGTAGACGAGCTGGTCATGAACGAAGGCTCGGCTGAAGGTGTGGTTGCCGCATTCGGCATTTCCACCGTGGCAGCACTGGCATATCTGATGTTCAACCTGTTCACGCCTCCCTGCTTTGCGGCAATCGGCGCAATGAACTCTGAAATTAAGAGCAAAAAGTGGCTCTGGGCGGGCATCGGACTGCAGATGGCTGTTGGTTATGTTCTTGGATTCCTTGTGCACTTCTTCGGCACACTCTTCACCGGTGCGGGCTATGAGTCCATCTGGATGCCCATCGTTGGTTGGGCAATCACTGCAGTGATCGTGGCGATCGTGGTGCTGATGATCCTTAGAACCAACAGAAACCTGAAGAAAGAATACGCATTAAACAAGTAAGAAAACATTGAGGTATTATATGGGTCCTACCGATTTTATTGTAATTGCCGTGATCCTTTTGGTGATCGGGCTGGCGGCGTTTTATGTGATCAGAGCCAAAAAGAAGGGTGCTAAGTGTATTGGCTGTCCCGATGGCTGTAACTGTTCTGCAAAGGGCGCTTCCTGTAACTGCACATGCGGCGGGGCTTCCTTGGGGAATGATCCCGTTGACGGTACCGAAAAATAAAAGAAAGACAGCGTGCTTCTTCTGCGTGCGGCTGAAAAAGCAGTCAGTCTTTCCCTAAAAACTACATAAGCCATGGAAACTTGGGGGCTCAAATGCAGCATGCATTTGAGCCCCTGCACTTTGTGCGCGATATGTCCTCACGGACTCGATATGTGCTTTGCACAAGAGCAATACAGACGCTCTTTTTTCATTTCGTCGCATGCTTTTTTGAAAAATCATATTTTGTTGCTATTTTGGGAAGTTTTAAAAATAGCTGTCCCATATCAAGAGATCTATGCGGGTTTGAGGGGCGGTGATATATAGCCGATAGTAGGATGACATGCCGGTGTATCGCAAGGTTATTTTGGTTTGCTCCCCTTTTTTTAATGACACGGTCTTTATGTCCGTACAGCCGACTACGTCGTGGCTTTGCTGACATTCAAATTCGATTTCTATATTGTCTAAATCCTGCTTTGCACGAACGATCAAGGTGATCTCGTCTATCGGACGCCCTCTTTCGTACCCGACGCGCCATAAATCGGTTACGAGGATCTCCAAGGGCGCGGGCATTTCAAGCCTTTGGGTGAAGGATGCTTTCTTTTCCTTGAAGGTGCCATCATAGCTGTTGCGGGGCCAATAGGTAAAGGTGTTTGAGACAAGGCTTAAAAGATCATCGGAGGGGGACCAAGCCTGCCCCTTGCCTAAAAAGTCCTCTACCAAAACGGGCGCATCGTGCAAACGGTAAAGGCGATCCTCATTGTCAAGCGAGATAAAATAGGTCTCGGCTTCTGCGGGCATGGTTTCAGCTGTAAAATACTCAAACGGACGATCGGAAAGGGCATCGACCTCTTGCGGCACCTCTTCAAGGCTTTCTAAACCGAGAAATGCTCTTGCAAGCACTCCTGCCCCATAGCCATTGATGATCCGCTTTTTTAAAGTGATCCTTGACCCAATGGCACTTTTTTCATAACCCAGGCGCCAAATAGTTACCGTTCCATCATAGGGCGTATACTCCTTTTCGACGAGGTCAAATGTGGTGATGGATTGTGGTTGGGCGGGGGAGGCAGGTTGGGGCTGGGAGGTTAAAAGAAATTGATCGCAGGAGGTGAGACAAAGAAGGATACTGCAGAGGATCAGAGACAGCGTTTTTTTCATGGCATGAGCTCCTTTCAAGTTTTTGCGTAGGATGAATTTGCCTTTCACCTATATAGACGCTCTTTTTTTGATTTTGTGTTATTTTTTTATTTTTTGAAAAATATTTTTGTTAAAGTGTTTCGGTGTTGTGCCGGCTATCAAACTTGACAAAATGCCTTTCATGGTGTATAATAAAGGTAGGACTATTCCAAAAACAAAACCGGGAGGCTATCATGAAAAAACTATTACGAGCGATCCTTTGTATGATCCTTGGTACCTTGATGCTGTGCTCATCTGCGGCGAGCCTTGTTTCGTCGGCAGACGGATCCCACGGCTTTTATATGAGCTGTGATGCATCGGTGGCAGATGATAAGAGCGATGGATTTATGATCGACTTTTATTCCGACAGCGCTGATGCTCTTTGCACCTATTGGTCCAATGCCAACTGGAGCATGTACACCCTTCCTTCCATCAAAAAGCTGGGCTATCACAAGCTGACGGGCGGCGGTGCCTATGCGGGTCTGCAGATCAGAGGCAGTGCCGACGATCACGCGGGCATTATGTCCATGTGGAAATACGATTATGTGGACAAGAAAACGGGTGAAGCAAAGAGCTTATATGCCAAGGCGCTTTACGGCAAGACCACTACTTATGATAACGAGGGAAGCGGCACCTCTTGCGTGATGCCCTACGATTGGAAAAACGATCAGTGGTACAGAGAACTGCTTTACTGTTGGACAGACGAGGAAACGGGCTACACCTTTATCGGCACCTGGTTTTATGATTACGAGGCAGAGAAGTGGACGCTGTTCGCTTACTACAATACCTTTCTTGTAGATTCCTATATCAAGGGAGATATCGGGCAGTTCCTTGAAAACTATTGGGAAAGCTACAGGGACCGCTACCGTTCCTTCCGCTACCGCAATATTTATTTCCTTCCTCACGGGGAAGAGGAGTGGGTGGGCTCTCCTGCGGTAACCCTGCGCAGTGACGGCAACCCCAAGGCGCACGGCGAAGCAAAGCTGGGCGTTTCGGAGGATAAGACCTATATTTGGGGCTCTGTTGACGGCGGTTCTGCGGTGGATACCGATGAAGAGATCAGAGTCAGTGCTGTTTTAAAGCAGGATAAGACCCCCGCGCTGGGTACGCCTGAGATCGCATCCTTCACGCTTAGCGGAAATGCGAAGAGCCCCAAGGCTTCCTGGGCGATGACAGAAAAGAGCACACCCCAGCTTTCTTATAAAGTGGTCGTGACCGACAGCAGCGGCAAGGAGCTGGCTAAAAAGTCGGGCACCCGCCCCGAGGTGACCTCTGTGGACCTTGGCAATTTGGGTACGGACGATTATAAATGCGAGATCACCGTGACCGACGTGTTCGGCAAGAGCACTACTGCATCCTATCTTTCCGAAAATTACGGAAAAACACCTGTAGAACCGTCCAAGCCTACACCCTCTCACGGTGAGGAGTCCTCTTCCTTATTAGAACAGCAGCCGTCCGGGGAGCAGACACCGTCCGGCGCTTCTTTAGAAGTATCGGAATCTTCCAAGGAAGAGAAGATTGACGAATCGGGGAGTCTGTGGGCACAGCTTCTGATGATTCCCTATCTGCTCGTAGGGTATTCGCTTCCGATTGTGGTGATCTCTTTGGTGGCGCTGGCGGTTTGCGGCGGTGTGATCCTGTTGGTATGGCACATTAAGCGCAAAAAGAAAAAATGAAACATTCCAAACATACATAAAACATACATAAAGGGGGTGTCAACCAAATGCATTTTGCATTTGAGACACCCCCTTGATATCAGCTTACAATATAAAGAATGTCCGAGAAATCTCCCGCTTTCAGCTTTTCCAAAGGAATAAAGAAATTGCATACGCCCTCACCGGGAAACTCAACCAACCCATCATGCTGGTCGATCTGCAACAGCAGGGTATCATAGCGCTGTAATTTAGGATCAAGGGCGCGGGGGTCTTCCTTTGTAAAATGGGGATACCCGCACACCCGATGCCCCTCACCGCTAAGGGTGCGTGCAAGTTCCCCGCGCTCTTCATCGCCAAGCTCAGAGAAGAGCGGCGCGCCCTCCTTCTTTGCTTGCTCGTCAAAGAGTGCCTCAAAACGGTGATCGGCAAAGCTGATGCCGTTCATATCGGGATAGAAGGTGATGGGATAACAGCCCTTTACGAGGAAGGGCTCATCCTTCGATACTGCCTTTTGGCAAAGAGGAGAAGGGAAGGAGTCTTCATCTTCATCAAAGAGCACCTTGAAGCCCTTTTGCGCGTTAGGATTTTTGGGGTCAAAGCCTAAAGACGGGGTATCTTCAATATAAAAGCGCAGAACGCCCTTTGTGGGAAGCAGGGAAACAGAATGAATTTCCGATAAAAAGAGGGCGCAGAGCAGCTTCATGGGCGCGCCCCTTTGGTCAAGGGGCACATCGTTTTTGTCAAGAGCACCGCCTACGCGGCTCTTTCCCTCGTCCTTGTTGCCAATACCCACTCTTACAAAGGGACGGGCACTTTCTCTATAGAGTGCGTGTACTGCTTTTTCGGTTTTTTCATCAAGAGGCACCAAGCGCTCGGGAGAAATCTGACCCTTGCGCACCGCCTCCAGCGCTTCGGGCAGTCCTCCCGGATTGCCCCGCAGGGTGGTATACAGGGTGGCGTAGTGTGCGCTTTGCTCTTCGTTGCCCATGATCAAGTGGCAAAGTGCCAGACAGCTTGCCGCTTGGTAAAGATCGTTTTTAAGTTCCAGTGCCTTTTCGGCATAAAAAACGGCATCCTTGTAGTAGCCTGTACGGTAAAAGGCATTTGCCAAATTGCTGTGTGCCTGGGCGTATTGGGGATCGTGATCAATGGCGTTGAGATAGAGCGAAATGGCTTCGCCGAATTTTCCCTTTTGGCTCATGAGCAGTCCTAAGTTTGACCACAGAGTGGCGCGGGTCTGATCCTGTTTTAGGGCAAGATAGTAATGGTCGATCGCCTGCTCGGTGTACCCTGCGTCCTCATAGCATAGCGCCATAAAGGTGTGCACGGCGCAAAGATCATCGGCGGTTTGACATTTGGGGATGAGCCCTTCCAGCATCTTAACTGCCTTAAGGGGTTTATCCTGATTGTAAAGATGGATGGCGAAGGTGAGGCGGTGCAGCAGCGTTTTGCGCTCCTCTCCCGCAAAGGCACCCTTGATCAGATACCCGTATTCCCGCTCGTAAAATTCGCTGGTCCTGCGGGGTACACGCTTTTTCGCGTTTCCGCCAAGGATCTTTGCCAACCCCGAAGCACCAAGGCAAAAGGGAATCAGCATACGGATGAGCATTTTTTCGCTAAATCCTTCCAGAACTGTCGCGATGATAAAGGCGGCAACACACACCGCCATCACCCCGATAAGCAACCCAATTGCAACTTTTTTGTTCATTTTTTATCCTCTGGTTGGTTTCACTGTAATTTGCAGGGGGGAGTATAGCATATTTTTGAAAAAAAGTAAAGAAAGTATCACTTTAAATTCAACTTTCCTGTTGAATATTTTTGAAAAATATGTTACAATAAAACGAAAAAGAGTATTTACAGGTCAAAGCCTGTTTACAAAAACACATAAGGAGAACATAATCATGAAAGTTACAGTATGTATCGGAAGCTCTTGCCACATCAAAGGATCTCACAGAGTTGTTGAAGCTCTGCAGAAGCTGATCGCAGAAAACAAGGTAGGCGATAAGGTTACCCTCGCAGGTACCTTCTGCATGGGCAACTGTCAGCAGGGCGTATGTGTTACCGTGGACGAACAGTTCCATTCTGTAAGTCCTGAAACCGTTGAGGAATTTTTCGCAAAGGAAATTCTGGCAAAGGTATAAAAGGTATAAAATATGCTGATCGTACAGATCTGTGTAGGCAGCTCCTGCCATTTGCGGGGAGCCCCCGAGATCGTGGAGCTGTTGCAGAAAGAAGTGGAAAAAAATCATTTGGAAGATGACGTGATCCTCACCGGCAGCTTTTGCAGCGGGCATTGTAATTGCACGGGAGGGACCGTGACCATCAATGATGAAGTCCATACCGGCATTAACAGAGAAAATTTCAGAGAATTCTGGAATGAGAAAATTCTTGCGCCCGTGATGGCCGAAAGGGGATAAGCAATGCCGAATTTCATCACGTTGAAGAAGAGCAATTGTAAAAACTGTTATAAATGTATCCGCTCCTGTCCCGTAAAGGCGATCCGTTTTTCGGGAAACCAGGCGCACATTATTGAAAACGAATGCATTTTATGCGGTTTATGCTATGTTTCTTGTCCGCAAAATGCCAAAGAGATCCGCAGTGAGCTTGAAAAGGTGAAGGTGCTGCTGCAAAGCGGCGCGCCTGTGGTCGCCAGCCTTGCACCGTCCTTTGTATCCAATTATGACGGCATCGGTATTGAGTCTATGCGTACTGCCTTAAAAAAGCTGGGCTTTACCGATGTGGAGGAAACTGCCATCGGCGCCACCATCGTGAAAAATGAGTACGAGCGGATCTTAAGGGAAGAGCAGAGAGATATTTTGATCTCCTCCTGCTGTCATTCCATCAATTTGCTGATCCAAAAGTATTTCCCTGCAGAAATGGCGTATCTTGCAGATGTGGCATCGCCCATGCAGGCACACTGCAAGGATATCAAAAAGAGAAATCCGGCGGCAAAGACGGTATTTATCGGTCCGTGTATTGCCAAAAAGGATGAAGCGGAGCACTATAAAGGGATTGTGGATGCCGTGCTCACCTTTGAAGAGCTGACCAAGTGGTTCAGAGAAGAAAAGGTGGTGCTGGAGGACTATACCGATCAGACCGAGGAAAGCAAGGCACGTCTTTTCCCCACTACAGGCGGGGTGTTAAAAACCATGGCGCAGGATCAGCCCGGCTATACATATATGGCGATCGACGGGGTGGAAAACTGCTATGCGGCGCTGTGCGATATCGAAAGCGGACGCATTCACAACTGCTTTATCGAAATGTCGGCATGCGTGGGAAGCTGTATCGGCGGCCCGTGCGTGGAAAACCGCTCACCGATCAAGGACTATATCACTGTTTCGGGATATGCGGGAAAAGAGGATTTTGCAGTGGCTCAGCCCGAGTCTTACGAGCTGAAGAAGAATTTTGAGCTTATCGAAAAGCATCTCACCATGCCCTCCGAAATGGAGATCAAGGAAGTGCTTCGTCAAATGGGCAAGACCAGACCCGAAGATCAGCTCAACTGCGGTTCCTGCGGCTATAACACCTGCAGAGAAAAGGCAATTGCTATTCTGCACGGCAAGTCTGAGATTTCCATGTGTCTGCCTTATTTGAAGGACAAGGCAGAAAGCTTCTCCGATTGCATTGTGAACAATACCCCCAATGGTCTGATTGTGCTCAATGAGAATTTGGAGGTACAGCAGATCAATGCGGCTGCCCGCAGAATCATGAATATCCGTTCGGCTTCCGATGTGCTTGCAGACCAGGTGGGACGCATCCTTGATCCGGCAGTGTTTATGCAGGTGCTGGTCAGCAAGAGAAGCGTGAGAGATCAAAGAGTGTATCTTGCAGAATACAAGAAATATGTGGAGCAGACGGTGGTGTACGATGGAGATTACCATTTGCTCATCTGCATCATGCGCGATGTGACCGACGAAGAAAAAGAAAAAGAAAAGAAAG
>JAFTMP010000207.1 GCA_017452335.1 Clostridia bacterium | reverse complement strand
TTTCTCTGCTTTTGGCAGAGGAGGATGCGCCCGCAGAGCCTGTGGCAACGGTTTATGTGGACGTGAACCCGGGCTTTGAAATACAGGTGGATAAAGAAAAGCAAGTGCTGGCACTGCGCGGTGTTGGGAAAGAGGGAAGTGCCCTTTTAGAAGGGATGCGCTTTGAGGAAACGGACTTTGAAAGCACCCTGCAAGCCTTGTCCGCACAGCTAAAAAAGGAAGGATATCTTGAGGGGATCAATCCCAAAATCCTTCTTTCGGTAAAGAGCGCGGATGAGCAGGCGGCGCAGGAGCTGATCGTGGCGGCAAAAAACAGCTTAAAGGAGCAGGCGCAAAACGCAGGCGTGGTCACGCAAAAGGTTACCTCTGCCCGTGCACAGGAGTTGGCACAGCTGTACGACATTACCCAGGGCAAGGCGCAGTATATGATCCGTTTGATCGGTTATGATCCCGCCTACAGTGAGGAAGCACTTTCCAAAATGAGCATCAAGGAGTTAAGCAATCTTTGCGGAGAACTCAATTTGATCGCATACGGACAGGTCAATCTTTCCTACCCGGATGCCTTAAACCGTGCTTTTGAGGATGCCGGAGTTGATCCCGATAAGGCGGAAATATTGTATCATCACAATGATGCCTTTTTGCAGGATGGAGAGGACATTTTTAAAAACGCCCAAGTCTTTTGGAAGATCGCCTTCCGCTACAATGAAAGAGACTACATTTACCACTTCAATGCCACCACAGATACCATTTCCTTTTCCGATAACCACCCCCGCTTGATGAACGAGCAGGAGGTGACAGAGGCGGCAGCGCGCTACCTTGAAGAGAAGGGGGAAACGGTGCAGGAGGATCTCTTTGTAGGGGCAAACTACGCTGATCTTTATTATGGAGATGGGGAGCGGGCAGTGGAACCGACCATGACCGTCACCGCGTCCACCGAAAAAGGAATTTATATTTTAGATGTAAATGCCTTAACGGGAACGATTGTTGAAAAAGTTTTTCATGCGACCACGAAGTAACGCTATAGAAAAAGGGGCAGTAAAAACGCGTACAGCGTTTTTACTGCCCCTTTTGGGCGTTTGTTTAGTCTTTGGGCAGCTTGGGGAATACGGTAATTCTTACCTTTGCCGCGCCGTAGGGGATGAGGGTGATGGTTTCGGGATCCCCTAAGCCTCCCGAAAGCAGTGCCTTTTTGGAGGCGGGGTAGCGGGGCGTGAACACGAATTTTCCTTCCTTGCGCTCTCTCTTCCAAGGGCGGGTGTAAAGATTATACACCGGCTCGATCACGTTCTTGCGTGTGATCTTCCAAGAATGGACCTTGCGCGCCTTGCAGGTAATGGTCAGCGGCGTTTCCTCAATGCTCCAGGGCGTTTGCGTCATGGGTGCCTTGTCAAAATGCAACCCCTCCTCGGGCAAAATGGCATAGTTAAAGGGCTTGTCGGGGTAAATGTTGTAGGCAGGGAAGTCCACCGAGGAGCGCTGTTCCTTTTCGTCGATCTGACGATCACCCTTCATGCCGTAGGTATAAACCAGCGGTCCCTTTTCCACAAACTGTCCGTCCTTGCCCCAGTCTCTCACGCGCACGACGCTTGGCAGATCCAGGGTGAGCAGGTCGCCTGATTTGACACTCAGCTCCACCTGCGCAAATCCGTTTTTCACGGGAATATCCAGCACTTCTGTATTGAAGCGGATGCTTGCATTTTCACACCATGCGGGAATGCGCAGATACAGCTTGATGCTCTTTTGCTCCTTTGCTTCAAAGAAGAAGCGGATCTGATCTTCAAAGGGATAGTTGGTGTCCTCTGTCACGGTGACTTTGCCGTTTGCGCTGCCGATGCGCACCTTGGAAGGTCCGTAAAGGGCTGCCACAAGGGCTCTTCCTTTTTTCATCCACATGCGGGCACAGTAGTTGGGCATAAAACGGTTCACATTGCCCGCACAGCATTCCGTTCCGGGATTGGGACGGTAGGAAAGCCACTTGTCTCCCTGCAGGAAATCGCAGTGGTTGGAGGTGCGGTCAAGGATCACCTGGTTGACGCAGGAGAAATATTGGAGAGCCTTAAAATGCTCTTCCACCGAGCCGATGCCCGCATTGAAGATGCATCTTTCGATCTTGTCGGCGTACTCGCCCTTGCCCGTTGCCATGAGAAGATACCCCAGTGCCCAGGTGTAGTCGGTCACATCGCAGGTCTCGTGGGCTTGCATGTAGTCGTTGTCCAGCAAAAATTCATCGGAGCAGTGCAGTCCGTCGGGAAGCATCTGATAGCGGTCGATCTTTTTGTACGCCTTGATCACAGGTGCAAGATATTCTTTTTTGCCGGTGCAGGAATAAAGGATGGCGCCCAGCTTTCCGTATTCGTTATAGGTCACGCCGTGGGCGTAGGCTTTTTTGTTTGACATCTGTGCCGCGGCGCAGTTGTCGTCCTTGCACTGGGCGTTATAGTCTGCAAAGGCTTTTTCCGCAAGGGCAAGCAACCGCTCGTCCCCGCTCTTTAAATATGCCCACAGCATAATTTCTACGTTGATCACGTCTCTGCCCGTGCCGTGTCCCCAGTCACCCTCAAGATAGTGGCGGCAGACAGCGTCAAGCAGGGTTTTGTCGCCTGTTGCGGAGTATTTTGCCATGACGGCTCTGAAAAAGACCACATGGGGCCAGCGGTTCCAGCCGTCGGAGTTTTTTAAGAGCTTGGGTCCCAAATACCCGTCGGGATCGGCGTTTTCAAGCACATAGTCAAAGGACTTCGCCGCTTGATTTTTTAACTTCCGATCGTCGATCAGCTCGGCAAGGCGCTCCATACCGTCAAGCCAATACCCCGTCTGCTCATACGCCCACCAGCCGGGATTTTCATTGGACTTGGTGGTGTCCACATCAAAACGGTCCCAGCCCACTCTGTCAAAGGGGTAGCCTGCCACCTCCAAATGACCCGTTAAGCCGTTTTTCTGATCCTCCAAAAAGCTTTTCAGCCATCCCTGGGGCTTAATTTGTTTGATGCTCAGTTCTTCAAATTTTCCGTAATATTTTGCCATAACGACCTCCGCCCAAAGGAGCAACCTGCTCCCGATTTTCAAGGGAAGTATACCGCTTTTTTTATGGTTTGTCAATAGAAAACAGGGTAAAACTCAAAAAACAGAGAAACAGAGGGAACATAAGGATTTCTTGACAAAAAACAGAGAATATGGTATACTGAATATGCAAAAGGGAGGGGGATCAAAGATGAAAACACTGACTTGTCCTAAAATGATCAAGTGGGTCTTGCTTGAAATGGGATACTATCTTCTTGCTTTGGCATTGGTATGGTTTCTTTTTGGCTTTGTGACAGGCGATAGTTATTGGCTGATCGTTTGTGTTATTTTTTCCTTGCTGAT
>JAFTMP010000206.1 GCA_017452335.1 Clostridia bacterium | reverse complement strand
TCAATAGCCAAAACAGGCTTGATATTTAAGACCGTGCCGGCAATGGCTACTGTTTTGGAGATGCGACCGCCCTTTTTTAGGTATTCCAGCGTGTCCACCAGTGCAACAACCAGTATTTTCTTTTTTGCTTCCTCAAGCTTTTCAACGATCTGCTTGGCTTCAAGTCCGTCCTTCAAAAGCCGTAATGCAAATTCAACCAGAATACCGCTTCCGATTGCCGCACTGCCGCTGTCAACTACATAAATGTTTTCATATTCTGTCGCGGCGATCATGGCGCTTTGATAGGTGCCCGATAGTTTGGAAGAGAGGGTGATCACAATGGCACAATCACCGTCTGCTTTGATTTTTTCATATTCTTTTTCAAAGGCAATGGGTGTTGCTTGGCTGGTTGAAGGGTGTACATCGGTTTCTACCAGTTTTTCATAGAATTGGTGATGGTCAATGGTCACGCCGTCTATGTATTCCTCATTTCCAAAGTGGACGGTGAGGGGCACAACGCGTACCTGTTTTTGAAGCTCCGGAAGAAGATCCGAAGTGGAATCTACAATAATTTTTGTGTTCATAAGTTTAGTCCTTTTTTGTTCTGCTTGCACGCAGATACATCGAGCATGCCAGAATGCACAGGGCAGGGTAATAGGTGCCCATGCACGCCTCGTTTGTCCAGTCCCAAAGTCCGATAAACCAGTCAAAAACCAGCATCAAATCGGAGAAAAAGAAGAGCAGACTGCCTACTGCCAACGTAATGGCGCAGAGTTCCTTTCTGAGTGTCAGATTTCCGATCGCCTTACCAAGCATGGTTGAAATGATCAGTGCATAGACGATGCAGACAATTTTAAACACGGGAACCTCAAAGGAAAGCAGAGGGCAGAACAGCAGAAATGCAAGCGCGGCAAGAAACAGCACGGCGCTGATGATGAAATCGCGTAAAGCAAATTTTTGAAAAAAGCAGTAAGCGATCAAAAAGAAGACGTGACCCAGTGCAAATACTGCGGCGCCGACAATAAAGTCATATCCGATCAGCACATCACCCAGCATTGCAAGGATCAAGCCAAGGGTCATTCCAATATAGAAGGGCTTTCCTTGTTGCTTTGTTATAAGAGCATATATCAGATTGATCACGCCCAGCAACGCGAACCCACTGCTGCAAATACATTTGAGGGTAAAATCAAAGCCGTTGCTTTGGTAAAAGTAATTCAAAACGAAAATTACGCCGATGATCAGAACATTGAGCGCTAAAATGATCTTAGAAAACAGCTTGTTCATAGAACGCTCCCATCAATCCTCAAGGCTAAAGGTATATACGGCAGTGGGATCATTGTAGTTTTCGTTGGGAATCCACATCATGGTCTTATCGGTCAGATTATAAACCACGCTATGCACAGTACATCCGTTGCCGTCATCGTTTTTCCAGCTTCTTCTGCCCACCACGCTCAAAATATCCATAGCAGCCTGCTCATCCTTTACAACGCCGCCGGTCTTGTTCAGCTCAGCATAAATTGCCTCGTAGCGGTCATAGCCCTTTTTGTTTTCGGCAGGGGATTCATCATAGTAACCGGGCTGGATCACAAAGTTTGTAATGACCTGATATTCGGTGCTTCCTTCCATTTCGCCGATATAGGCATCTTGATCGTTGTAAACCACCTTTAACTCTCTCTTGGAGCCGTCATTGTCGGTAGCATCGGTTCCTGCCACCCATTCAAGGATCGCGCTTTTCCCGCTGGCATCGGCAACCATATAGTGATAAGAGGTTTTGGCAGAGTCGTGCAGATCGTAGGAGGATGCAATTTCAACTGCCTCTTCCACATTGTCCGCATAATCAAGGATCAGTCTCAACAGGGTCGTGGAGGTGAAATCGGGCTTGTCGGTGTTTTGGTTGGTTGCGATGGTTTCTTCGCCCCCTTGATAGGTCATATAAATACCGCAGCTTACGCCTGCGTCATTGATGCCGTCAAGAGGGGCATAGGTTGCCGCAAGGCAGGTGATCTTATCCATCAGACCGCCCACATTCTTGTCTACGTCAATGCCAAGGAACTGCAGGTCCACCGTGGAAATGGTGGCATGGCGTCCCTTGTTTGCTTCGGTAAATACAATGCAGGTGTTGGTTTTGGAAAAGTCGTAGTTGCGTCCAAACAGCACGTCACCGCTTTCACTTTTTGCGGTGAAGGAGGAACAGCCGATCTCGGGATCGCTGATGCCCATATCAATCAGTCCCTTGGTGATCTTTGCAGTAATAAATTCGATCAGCTCCGCGTCGCTCTTTACGCCTCCCTGCGCTACAAAGTCGTCAAGATAAAAATCACCCTTGACCTTCATGGTATAAACGGCACCGTCAAGATGCTCATCATTTCTTTCGCGTATCATCTTCATGCTTGCAATGGCAGAGATCTCGTTGTGCCATACCGCAAAAATGACGGCGGATAAGAGCAGAACAAGCGCTAAGATCGTTGCGGTGACGGTGATAAGAATTTTCTTCCATAATTTCATTTTGGGTTTGGTTTGTTCCATAATTATTGGTCCTTTCAGTATATTATTTTAAGAATATGTGCAAAAGCTTTTCATAGAATTTGCTCCGATAGGGTTGGTAGCGCATGGGTAGATCAATCCAGGTCTTTTTGTCAACAATGGATTTATGGTGTGAGAAGGCGTCAAAGCCGGCTTTACCGTGGTAGGAGCCCATGCCGCTCTCTCCAACACCTCCAAAGCCCATTTCGCTGGTGGCAAGATGGATGATCACGTCATTGATGCAACCGCCGCCGTAGGAAAGCTCGGTGCTTACGCGCTTGATGTGCTTTTGATCACTTGAGAAGAGGTAAAGAGCCAAGGGTTTATCCTTGCCTTTTAAGTCTTCAATGACGGCATCAAAGGAGTCAAATGTCAAAATAGGCATAATGGGTCCGAAAATCTCTTCCCCCATCACGGCATCTTCATAGGTCACCCCATCCATTACAGTGGGGGCAATTTGACAGCTCTGTGCATTTGTTTCACCGCCGCAAACGACCTTGCCGGGGTCGATCAGCCCGCACAAACGGGAAAAGTGCTTTTCATTGATGATTTTGCCGTAATCCTTGTTTTCAAGGGGCTTTTCACCGTACTGCAGCTTAATCTGCTTGACGACTTCCTTTACGAATTCTTCTTTTACAGAGCTTTGGCAAAGGATGTAGTCGGGGGCAACGCAGGTTTGACCGCAGTTGAGATATTTACCGAAAACGATTCGCTTTGCGGCAAGCTTGATGTTGGCACTTGCATCTACAATGCAAGGACTCTTTCCACCAAGCTCCAGCACAGCAGGAGTCAAATGCTCGGCGGTGTGGCGAAGCACCTCTTTGCCCACTGCTTGACTGCCCGTGAAGAAGACAAAATCAAATTTTTGGTCAAGCAATGCTTGATTTTCCGCTCTTCCGCCGGTAACGATGGCTACGTATTCTGGAGAAAAGCATTCCTTAATGATTTTTTCAAGGATCTTGCTTGTAGCGGGAGAATAAGCGCTGGGCTTTACAATGGCAGTGTTTCCCGCGGCAATGGCATCCACCAGTGGATCAAGGGTCAAGAGGAAGGGGTAGTTCCAAGGGCTCATGATCAGCACGTTGCCGTATGGTACAGGTTGCTTATAGCTATGGGAAGCAAACTGTGCAAGAGGGGTTTGTACGGTTTTGCGCTTTGCAAATTTCTTTGTGTGGCGGATCATATAGGAGATCTCTGATAAAACCATTCCGCTCTCGCACATAAACCCTTCGTAGCTGCTTTTTCCAAGATCTGTGGTCAGCGCCTCATTGATTTCCGCTTCATATTTTTTGATAAGGGCATACAGCTTTTTGAGCTGTGCAATTCGAAAGGATACAGGAAGGGTTGCACCGCTTCTGTAGTATTCCTGCTGCTTTTCAAGCAGGCTTTGAATTTCATTTGTCGTCATGATTGAATACTCCAATCTGCAATTTGATTATAGAATTGTTCCAGTTCCTTTTTTGTCATGAGTTTGGGAACGGGGTAGAGGGGATTGGCTTCCTTTTCGGCGTGCTCTGCCATTGTGGGAATGTCTTCTTTACGAATACCCGAAAGCTTATTGGAAATATTCATACTGCTGTTCAGTTCTTCAATTGCCCGAATAAACTTTTCTGCACCGATCTGCGAAGAATCACTCTTTTTTGCAACGCCTGCGGCAATAGCCAGCTCGTGAAGCTTTTTGTGAGCACTTTTTCCATACGCCTTTAAAACGTAGGGCATAATTACCGTATTAGCAAGACCGTGAGGCGTTCCGTATTGCCCGCCAAGGGAGTGGGCAATGGCGTGGATGTAGCCCACATACGATTTTGAAAAGGCGATGCCCGCCTTGTAGGCGGCGTGAAGCATCTGTTCTCTTGCTTGAAGGTCCGTACCGTCGCGGTGTGCCTTCCGGATATTTTGGAAGATCAGCTCGGTAGCTTCTAAGGCGAGAGCCCTTGTCTCCTTATTAGTGGAGCGTCCGATATATGCTTCCACTGCATGGGTCAGCGCGTCCATTCCGGTGGAGGCGGTGAGGTGCGGGGGCAGGGACACTGTGAGAGAGGGATCTAAAACCGCATAATGGGGAATGAGGGGAAAACTCATCAGTGCGTATTTGTGATGCT
>JAFTMP010000022.1 GCA_017452335.1 Clostridia bacterium | reverse complement strand
TTCCAGCTTTCCCATCCGGTCAGATAAGCAGAGCCGTCGATCAGCACAAAGGACAGACACTCGTAGAGCACCACGCCGTCGGCACTCTCCTTGTTGCACCAAAGCGCTTCATATTGCTGATCTTCCGCGAAGGTATATTCCTTATAGGAAAGGGTGTCTTGCTGTGATTGCAGGTTTTCCAGCTTCTCTTGAAGAGTTATATTTTCAATGGGGAAGGGTTTTTCATCTTCGCCCCAGCGTTCTGCATACCAAATGGCAGCGGCTCCTTCATAGTAGGCGTAAATTTGGTCATGCTCCTCTTGGGGGGCAAATAACGCGCCGCCCTCATCGCACACGATGTGAAAGCTCCCGCCGTTTTTTACTTCATAATAGTTACACCACTGGGCACGGTTGAGAATGCCTTCTGCTTTATGGGAAAAGACGGGGTGCTCGGTGGAAATATTGGCGCTTGCTAAGTCTAAAACGGTATAAACCGTGCCGTCGGCAACAAATGTGTAGCTCTCGTACTCTTCGTCGATCACTTCAATGTCAATGCCCGTTTCCACGTATTCTTCGGGCGGGGTGGCGTTTACAATGAAAATGAAGGAAAAATAACCAAGCGGGACAGAGAAAAGCAACAATCCCGCAAGCAGTATACCAACCGATACGCCGATCAGTGTCTTGGTTTTGCCAAGAATCCCCTTTTTGCGCGCCACACCAAAGCCAATAACGCCTGCAAGCCCCAAAAGGATCATGAGAATTGCTAAAAATACTAAAGATACAAAAAACAACACGGCTGCAGCAACACCTATAGCCATAATGCGCCCTCCTTTTTTTCTTTAGTGTAGCATACCGGGATATGCTTTGTCAATCAACTATCTGTTTACTTTGCATGCAGGGTCATCCTGCCGCGGCTTTTAACTGCTCGAAAAGGTCATTTTCTAACTTTACGGCAACGTATTCCTTGTAAGAGCGTTCTATTACCCAGTATCCTTCGTTTTCGAAAAGCTCAAAAGTGAAGGTGTGGTAGAGTACGATCTCATCACTGCTCACAAGATAACAGCTCATTTTTTGTGAGTCCTCTGATGGCTCAAAGGGCGAGAAAAAGAGATCAACCTGCGCTTTCTTTAGGTCTGAAAGCTGATCTCCAAGAGTGTCGTTTAAAGTGCACTCCTTTTTAATGCCAAGCATTCCCTTATATTCTGCCACCCAAACGGTTTCTGCCTGTTGATAGTGGTAGTAGGAGAGTACCGCTTCCCGCTCTTCATCGGGACAAAACAACCTGCCGTCGCCATCGTGCACCAAACGAAAACCGCCGCTTGAGGAAAGGGCATAGTAGTTGCCCGCCCACTCATTTGCGAAAAGTTCTCCGTTTTTGTAGGTAAAAACGGCATCCTTTTTCTTTACATGAAAAGGCGTGAAGGGCAATCGGGAATAGTGCTCGTCCTTTGCGGTAAAGTGTTCTGCTTGATAGCCCTTTTCCTCAATGACAATATCGGTGGGGATGTAGCCAATGAGCGGAAGGGTGGAGAGGAGCATGGGCGTAAAAATGCTTCCAAAGTATAGCAGCGGCAGGGCAAGACACCCTGCAGCCAAGTGTAAGCAGAGGGATGAGGAAATGAGCTGGGGACGGTCATTTTTCAGTTTCCCCTTTTTGCGCAAAAAGGCAGTGACGATCATGCCGATGATGCCCAAGAGCAGAAAGGCGATACCCGCAAGGATGACTAAAAGCAAAAATCCTATAAAAAATACAACACCCATTACGCGCCCTCCTTTTTCTTCCTTTTCTGTTTTCATTATAGCACGCCCGCTTGTTGTTGTCAATAAACACTTTGTTGAGGCTTTAGGGCAGGAAAGGAGAAGTTTTTCTTTAAATCGGGCAAAAACCTTGACAAGCGGGCACTTTTGGAGTATGATTAAAATAGGTAGAAATGTGTATAAAGGAGAAGGGATATGAAAGCGGATCAGAGAAGAAAAGAGATCGTTACCATTCTCATGGCAGAGAAAAGAGCCGTGCCCGGCGGGGAGCTGGCAGAACGTCTGCATGCTTCAAGACAGATCATCGTGCAGGATATTGCCCTGCTGCGCGCTTCGGGCTATGAGATCCTTTCCACCCATAACGGCTATTTGATCAAAGCAACACCCCTTATTGAGCGGGTCTTCAAGGTACAGCATACCAGTGAGCAGACGGAAAAGGAGCTTTCGCTCATCGTCAATTTGGGCGGTACGGTGGTGGATGTCTTCGTGCGCCACAAGGTGTACGGCAAGATCGAAGCGCCCCTGCATATCTTCTCTCTTTACGGAGTGGAGCAGTTTATGAAGAGCCTGCAAAGCGGAAAATCCTCGGAGCTGATGCACATTACCTCGGGCTACCATTATCATACCGTCAGAGCGGAAAACGAAGAGACGCTCTGCCGCATTGCGGAGGCACTGGCGGAAAATGGCTTTTTGGTGCCCGATAAAGCAGAAAAACACGAAACGGAATTTTAAAAAGGCAAATGAAACTTACCGAAATACTTGAAAACGGGCGCTTATCCCTCTCCTTTGAGGTGTTTCCGCCCAAAACAGACTCCTCCTTTGACAGCGTGAAGAGCGCCACCGAGCAGATCGCAAGACTGCACCCCTCCTTTATGAGCGTGACCTACGGAGCGGGGGGCGGAACCAGCCGATATACCTTGGATATTGCTAAAAATATTAAAGAGCAGTATGGTGTGCCGACCCTGGCGCACCTTACTTGCGTTTCCTCTTCAAAAGAGCGCGTGCGCCAAAAAATCGAGGAAATGAAGGATGCGGGCATTGAAAACGTGATGGCGCTTCGAGGCGACATTCCTGCCTTTCTTGAAAAGGAAGACAGAAGCAACTGGGATTACCGCTATGCGGTGGATCTGATCAGAGACTTAAAGGAGCTTTCCGATGATTTTTGCATCGGGGGCGCCTGCTATCCCGAGATCCATCTCGAAAGCGCTAACCAAAAAGAGGACATCCGCTATTTGAAGGAAAAGGTGGACGCGGGCTGTTCCTTTTTGACCACCCAAATGTTTTTTGATAACAATCTGCTCTACAGCTTCCTTTATAAGATCAGAGAAGCGGGCATTACCGTGCCGGTGATCCCCGGGGTCATGCCCATCACCAACGCCTCCCAGGTGGAGCGTGCTCTCAAGCTCTCGGGCTCCTTTATGCCCTGGCGCTTTAAAAGTCTGGTGGACAAGTTTGGCACCAATCCCGATGCCATGAAGCAAGCGGACATCATTTATGCCACCGACCAGATCATTGATCTGTATGCCAACGGCATCACCAATGTGCACGTGTATTCCATGAACAAGCCCGACGTTGCCGAAAAGATCCTTGAAAATCTTTCGGATATTTTGGGTACGGTATGATCAAGGACTACCAAGCACCGTCTGTCCGTTATGACGAGATCCTGCGCTATGCGGGTGCAGAGCGCGGCGCGCAGGACCCTTTGCTTTTGGAGCAGATCGCGCACTGCCTTGGAGCGCTTGAAGGACGGCTTTCTTATCGGGTGTGCTACGAGCTTTTTTCCGTGCGCGTAACGAAAGAGGGCATAGAGCTCCCCTTTGCACGGTGTTTTTCAAAAGATCTATCAAAAAACCTGCAGGACTGTAGCGAGGTCCTGCTTTTTGCCGCCACAGTGGGCAGGGACATTGACCGCATGATGATGCGATATGGGAAGACCGCGCCCACAAAGGCGTTGCTTTTCTCTGCCATCGGCTCAGAGCGCATTGAGAGCCTTTGCGACCTTTTTGAAGAGGAGCAACGACGGCTTTTTGAAGCGCAGGGAAGGACCCTGCGCCCCCGCTTCAGCCCCGGCTACGGGGATCTGCCTCTGTCTTTGCAACGGGAGATCTTTGCCGTTCTGCAGCCCCAGCGGCACATCGGGCTGACCCTCAATGACAGCCTTTTATTGTCGCCCTGCAAATCGGTGACGGGATTTATTGGGGTA
>JAFTMP010000205.1 GCA_017452335.1 Clostridia bacterium | reverse complement strand
TTTGGCGTGGAAGGTTTTGGAGTAATAACCCATTTTGCGGCAAAAGTATTTTTGCCGCCGTCAGAAATTTTTGGAAGTCCAGAAACCTTTTTATAAAAAGGTTTCTGGTGGATTCCAAAGGCAGAGCCTTTGGCAGGGTCTCGGGACAGCGTCCCGAGTGAAGTTTGGGGTAAAGCCCCAAGAAAAAGGGTGCCCAAAAAATTTGTCAAAATGCCCAAAAGCCTTTTTTGAACATCCCCGCAAAAGGGGAAAAAGCGGGCAAAAAAGGGGCAAAATTTTCCCAGTTACTTTCGCGATTTTTTGCCAAAAACTGCCACGATTTTTGAGTGTCCTGTGGAAAAGTCTGTGGACGATGTTGAACAACTTTCGAAAATACAGTAAAAACGGCACTTCCTAACAGGGAAAACCGCTGTGGGCTTGTGGAAAACTCTGTGGAAACTGTGGAAAAGACTTGTTACAAATTTCTACAAAAAGATATCGGCAACTTGCACAAAAACACCTGTTCGCACAAAAGCGACCACACAAAAAGAAGTATCAAAAAAGCGCCCCGAAAGGAGAAGGCAATGAAGTTAGAATTTAGTTACCAAAGCGAAGTCATCGTCCTTCCCGGGGCAGTGATGGACAAGCTACCCACCGCAAGCGAGCAGGATCTGCGCCTGCTGTTACTGCTTTCCTACAAAAAAGAGCTGTTGGAGCACTTTGACCCTGCCGTGGCGGCAGAGGAGCTGGGGATCTCCGAAAAGGAAGCCGAGCTGTCCGTTGCCTTTTGGCGGGGAGCGGGCATTTTAAAGGGCAGCCGCGGCAAAAAGAAGAGCGAGGAGACTGCCGCCATTTTAAAAGAAGCGGCAAGAGAGAAGTCCGCCCTTGAAAAGTTAAAGGAAGAGGGAGAAAAGGACCGCCGCCGCGCTCTGCCCGCCGCCGTGGTGCCCGGGGACCTACCCTGCTACACCGGCAGGGAAGTGGAGGAGATCGTGGAGAAAAAGGGACTGACACAGCTTTTAAAGGAGTGTCAGAGTCTTTTGGGCAAGGTCTTTAACGTATCGGAATCCAACAAAATTTTAGCCCTATCCGACACCCTGCACCTGCCCGACGAATACATTCTCCTGCTGTGCAGCTATTGCAAGAGCAAGGGCAAGGGAACGGTACCCTATGTGACGGCAACGGCGTGCGAGCTCTATAACGACGGCATCACCACCGGTACGGCTCTTGAAGAATACATTGCCCAAAGAGAAAAGAGCCACGATTTTATAAACCATCTGCGCCATTTGCTGGGTCTTGGTTCAAGAAAGCTTTCCGCCAAGGAAAAGCGCTTCTTTGAAAACTGGGAAAAGATGAATTTTCCCTTTGAGGTGGTGGTTTTTGCCTACGAGCAGTCGGTCAACGTGACCTCCGAGCTGTCCCTTCCCCACATGAACGCCATTTTGGAGGGCTTTGTGAAGGCGGGCGTAAAGACGTTGCAGGACGCGCAAAAGCAAAGCGAAGAGCACGCAAAAGAGATGAAAAAGCTCTACAGCACCGGCTCTGCGTCCCATCCACAGCCTGCGGAAAAGAAGAGCGATTTTACCAGCTTTGATTCCGAGGATTTCTTCAGCGCCGCCAAAAAGAAGAGTCTTGAAAAACTTAAAAACGAAGAATGACAGAAAAGGAGCGCCATGAGCTACAGCCCAAAGGTTTTTGAAAAAATAAAAGCCCAATATGAAGAAGCCCAACTGCGGGTCAGGGAAGAGCAGGAGCGCAATATCAGGCAGGTGCGGGAAAAGATTCCCGGCATGAGTGAAATTGACGACCGCCTTGCCGCCACCGGCGTGCGCATCATGGACGCCATTAAAAATAACCGTCCCGGCGGCATTGACGCGGTGCGGGCAGAAAATGAAGAGCTGGTGCGCAAGCGCTCCGCACTTCTGCGCGCCCACGGCTATCCCGAGGACTACTGCGACCCCCATTACACCTGCATGCGCTGTCACGACAGCGGATTTGAAAACGGCAGGCGCTGCATCTGCATGAAAAGGGCACTTTTTGAAGCCCAGGCAGAGCTTTCGGGCTTGGGCGCGCTTTTAAAAAAGCAGTCCTTTGACAATTTCAGCACCGAATATTATCCCGACAAGGAAGAAGCCGCCCGGCTTGTGCACTTCTGCCGCAAATATGCCGAGCAGGGGGTGAAGCAGGGAGAAAATCTCATGCTCATGGGTGCAACGGGCTTAGGAAAGACCCATCTTTCCACCTCCATTGCCCGTCTTGCCATGGAGCAGGGGCAGAGCGTGGTGTATGAAAGCGCCTCCAACCTCTTTGCCGATTTCCAATATGAGCGCTTTGAAAAAAGCCGCTTTGACCATTCCTATGACAGCGCACAAAAATATTTCGAAGCCGATCTGCTGATCGTGGACGACCTGGGCAGTGAATTTTCCAACCAATTCACCGTTGCCACCCTGTATAACCTGCTCAACACGCGTCTCAATCACCAAAAGGCAACGCTGTTTAACACCAACCTCTCCGCTAAGGAGCTGACTGCCCGCTATGATCGGCGCATCACCAGCAGGATCTTGGGAGAATTTACCGTCTTTACTCTGGAAGGACAAGACATCCGCATGCAAAAGCTGGGTCTTTTGTGAGGCTGTAAGGACCCAAAGGCTCTGCCTTTGGAATCCGCTTAAAACCTTTTTTGATAAAAAGGTTTTAAGAATTCCAAAAAACTTTTACCGGCGGCAAAAATACTTTTTGCCGCAACACCCTACTATTTTTTCCTAAAAACCACGGCAAACGATAGTTTGCCGCATTCAAAGTTTTTGAAGGTCAAGGAGACTTTTTTCGGAGTTGCAACGCAACTCCATGGTTCCTTGTGGGTATCCAAAGGGCAACGCCCTTTGGCAGGGTTTCGGGGTAGAACCCCGAGTGGAATTCTTAAGGGCAGCGCCCTTAAGCAACTCCGGCGCATTCATCAACACACATCAACACACAAGGAGGAACGTATGAAACTGGTTGTAGCAGTAGACAAAGATTGGGGCATTGGCTATAAAGGCGGGCTTCTTGCAAGCGTGCGGGCAGATCTTGCCCATTTTAAAGAGCTGACCATGGGCAAGACGGTGATTTTAGGCTCCAAGACACTTGCCACCTTCCCCGGCGGCAAGCCCTTAAAGGGGCGCACCAACGTCATTTTAAGCCGCAGAGCGGATTTTTCACCCGAGGGGGCTGTGGTGGCGCACTCCTTTGAAGAGCTGCTCACTTACGTGCAGACCCATCCCGAGGAGGATTTTTTAGTCATCGGCGGCTCATCGGTATATAACCTGTTGCTGCCCTATTGCGACACCGCCTACGTGACCGTCTTTGACAAGCGTTTTGCGCGCAAGGACGCCTATTTTACCAACTTAGACACCGACCGCCACTGGCGGTGCGTTTCGGTGGGAGAGCGGCAATACAGCACAAAGGAGACCGATTCAGAGGACGGCATCCCCTTCTATTTCACCGAATACCGCAGAGTGAAATTCTAAAAAACATAAAATCTGAAAACAAGCAACAGGAAAGGATTACAGGTACCTATGAATTTTCAAGGCGCACTGATCGGACTAATCTCTTTTCTCATCATCGGTATTTTTCATCCCATCGTGATCAAAACGGAATATTACATCGGAAAAAAGGCATGGCCCATCTTCCTTGTGTTTGGGATCGTGCTCACTGTTCTTTCATTTTTCATCAAAAGCACCCTCTTTTCCGCCATCATCTGCGTGGTGGCGTTCTCCTCCTTCTGGAGTATCAAGGAGCTCTTTGAGCAGGAAGAACGGGTAAAAAAAGGCTGGTTTCCAAAGAATCCGAAGAAAAAATAAGCATTAAGGTCCTCTCGGGGCGTTGCCCTTGGGAATCCCACAAGGAACCATGGAGTTGCGTTGAAACTCCGAAAAAAGTTTCCTTGACCTTCAAAAACTTTGAATGCGGCAAACTGTCGTTTGCCGTGGGGGTTAAGGGAAAATAGAAAAATTTCGCGGCAAAAGTATTTTTGCCGCCATCAAAAGTTTTTTGAAATCCAAAAACTTTTTTTCAAAAAAGTTTTTGGCAGGGTCTCGGGACAGCGTCCCGAGCAGGGTTTGGGACAGCGTCCCAATACAACAAATCAACAAGACAATTCCCGCCCGGACAGACTGCGCAAGGCAACCTGCCCCCGCAGATTGCCTATCATAAAAATCCACAAAAAAAGGAGAAGATCATGCGCAAAAAAGTCATTACATCACTCTTGGCGTTGTTCATTGTAGCGGCACTGCTCTTCGTGGGCTGTGTAGAAACGCTCAAAAGCACGCTGATGAGCACCGAAGAGACGCCGAGCGGAGCAGAGTCCCCCGTGTCCTCACCCGCAAGCGGCGGCAGCACAGAGCAAGAAGAGAGCAGCGGTGCACAGCAAAGTCCATCTGCCCCCACGCCCTCCTTCCCAAAGACCCCCTCTCTTGCACCATCAAGTCCCGTGGTAAACAGTCCCACGCCGACTCCGACGCCTACCCCGACACCGACCCCAACACCAACACTAACACCCACGCCCACACCTACACCGACGCCTACACCTACACCCACGCCCACTCCAACCCCGACCCCCTCAGATGACGATGAGCAAAAGGACCTTTCCACACTGCCCTATACCCCCTTTTATCCGGGCGAAAAGGTAGTGGCGTTCACCTTTGACGACGGACCTGCCAGCTACACACCAAAAATCCTTGATCTTTTAAAGGACAGCGATGATAAGGTGACCTTTTTCATCTGCGGCTACACCATGTCCGGTCCCACGAGCAAATATGCCTCCTATGTCAAGCGGGCATCTGACGAGGGACACGAGGTGGGACTGCACACCTTCAATCATACAAATCTTTATACCTCCAAAGGGGGAGGAAAAGACGCCGATGAATCAATCATTAAGGAAGAGTTGGAGTCTATTGCCAATTTGTATACAGAGATCACCGGAAAATACACCTACTATCTGCGTCCCCCGGGAGGAAACTTCAACAAAAAGAGAAACTACGGCTATTCGCTGATCATGTGGAGCGTGGACTCCATTGACTGGCAGTATGCGGCAGACGCACGAAAGGGCAATCTGACCAAGGAAGAGGCGGCACGCAAAACCGCCGACGAGGTTTTAAAGAGCGTGCAGTCGGGAGATATCGTGCTCATGCACGATATTCACGAAACCTCTGTAATGGCATTTGAGCTGCTCTACAAGGAGTTAAAGGATCAGGGCTACCGCTTCGTCACCGTGTCCGAGCTGTTAAATATCAACGCCCACGAGCATACCGGTCAGTATTTCTATGCCACCTACCGATACGGTCAAGACGGCACCCTCTATAAAGCCAAAAAAAGCACCGCCGCGGCGTATGCTTTGCCTGCAAAGGAAGAGGAATAAGTTTTTATAATACCTTGAGGGGGACTTTTTGTAAAAAGTCCCCCTTAGTCTTTGGAAAAAGCTATTTGGGGCACTGCCCCAAACCCCGCTTGAAACCTTTTTATAAAAAGGTTTCAAGACTTCCAAAAATTTTTAATGGCGGCAAAAATCCTTTTGCCGCAAAGAAATAAATATATCTCATTCCACGGCAAACGGCAGTTTGCCGCATCCAAAGTTTTTGCGGGGGGCGAGGGGGGTGCTTGAGTTGCTCTGCAACTCATACAAAAAGCGCCCCCTCAAAAACTCCAAAAAAAAGCAGACACAAATTTTGCTCTTTGTGTCTGCATTTTTTATTTTAGTCTTCCAACTGGATCACAACTTTTCTGTTGTTGTCAGCACCCACGGAGTAGGTGGTTACGCCCTCGATACCCTGAATTTCAGAGTGGATGATGCGTCTTTCATAGGAAGACATGGGTTCAAGAGTCACATTTCTCTTGTACTTTAAAACTCTGTGTGCCATTCTTCTTGCCAGCGCCTTGAGCGTTTCGGCTCTTTTTTCTCTGTAATTCTCGATATCAAGAAGGATTCTGGTGTAGTTTCTCTCATCGGTCTCGTCGCTCTTCTTGTTGGCAGCCAAGTTTGCCAAATACTGCAGAGCGTCCAGCGTTTCGCCATGGTAGCCAATGAGGCTTCCTGCGTCCTTACCGCTGATCTTGATGAGCCGTTCATTCCCCTCACCCTTTTCCATCTCCACCTGCGCGTCTGCTTCCATATTGGCAAGCAGGGTGCGGATAAAGTCCATTGCCAGCTCGGCGGGGTCTGCTGTGTAGCTGACCTTCAATTTTGCCGCCACCTTGCCGATACCCAAGATGCCCTTTTTGGGTTCGACCAGTACCTCATATTCCAGTTCTTCCGGTTTTACACCGATTTCCAGAGCACCGTTTTGCAGTGCTTCTTCAATGGTTGCGCCGGTTACAATCAATTCTTGTTTCAAAACAGTTCCTCCATTATTTTTTCTTGTTTTGATCGTCCTTTTTCAAGTCAGCCTTTTTGGATTTCTTTGCCTTTTTCTCATCCTCGGCGCTCTTTACGGGGCCTTCCTTCATGGGAGGCAGCTCGGGATAATCCTCGTCGTCATCGTCGATATGATGCAGAGACTTCACCTTGGGACGGTTGGGGTCGGGAGCGGTTACTTCCTTCTTTTTCTTCACTTCCTTGCCCTTGTTATACTCTCTTTCAGCCTTCTTGTAGTCCTCCTCGGTGAATACCGGGAAGGGAACCATCTTTTTAAGGATGAACTGCTGAAGAGTACTGAGCAGGTTGTTGAAGATCCAGTATACACCCAGCACCGAAGGCACCATGAAGGTGATCACGGTACTCATTGCAGGCATTGCCATATCCATCACGCCGTTGACCATGCCCATATCGGGTGCATTTTCATCGGTCTGCTCGGTGGTTACGCCCGCACCGGTCATCTTGCGGTTGAGCTTCATGGAGAAGTACAGCGCCAAGAAGGTGATGATGGGGATGAGCAGATAGAGCACATCGGGCCACTCAAAGGTGATGCTGGGGGTTACCGACAGGTCTGCAAAGGTGCCGAACATATAGAAGTTGGGCAGATCCTTGCCGGTGAAGTTTTCAAGACCAACGATCTTGGTAAAGTCAAAGCTTTCCCAGTTGTCCCGCAGAACCGTTACCAGATCCAGCTCGGAAATGGCAGAGCCGTTGCCCGCTTCTGCCAGCTTTCTTACAGAATCGGTCAGGTTCATGCCCGAAACATCGTTGTAGGACAGCACGTTTCTCAGTGCTTGAATGGTAGTGGTGGTGTAGCCCGTCACGTAGCGCAGAGGATTTCTGATCACCTCATACAGCAGCATGATAATGGGCATCTGAATGAGCAGCGGCAGGCATCCGCCAAACATGCTCACGCCCTCCTTTTGCTGGGCGTCCATGATCTCCTGGTTCATTTTCTGCACGGTTGCCTGGTCGGTTCTGCCCTTATATTTGTTGCGGATCGCCCGTTCCTTGGGTCTGAAATACGCCTGCTTTACCATGCTCTTCTGTTGCTTGTAGGAGAACCAGAACAGCAGAATCTTTACCAGCACCGCAAACACGAAGAGCGACAGCACATAGCTGTTGAGCACGTCGTTGATCACGGCAAGCAGCTTTCCTACAGGAGACATCACGTAGTAGGTAAAGCCCTTTTCATTTTTGTTCTCTGCCTTCAGTCCGTCCTTGTCCTCTACCACAAGGTCAACTTTTCCGTCGCCGTCCTTGTCGGTGGGCTTGTACTTTCCGGCTTCTTCATCATAAAATTCTTCGTAATAATCGCTCTCGGGGTCTGCTGTCACCGTCTTGTTGGAAACGGTGTTTCCCATACAAGAAGTTAGCAGGCATACGATGAACAAGCAAAGAAGAATGGCAGAGAGCTTTCGATTTCCAATCTTTTTCATTATCGAAAATACCTTTCTCTTTCCGTACGAAAATACCGTACGGTTCTTGCGAGTCCTTCATACGCTTGGCGCGTACTCGCTTCATGCGCCAAGACAAGGCTCTTACGCCTTACAATTTCGCCGCTATGGAATTTTGGGTTTTTTGGGTTTTTCTTGGGCGGAAACTTTTTGAAAAAAGTTTCCCCCAAACCCCCTTCAAAAACTTTGAATGCGCCAAACTGTCGTTTGGCGAAAAAAGGAGTTATCTTTTTTGCGATAGCTCGCTTAAAGTTTTGGTCAAGCTTTAGGGGAAGCTTGCGGGGTGTCGGGGCAGAGCTTGGGCAGAGCCCTGACAAAGAAAACGTTTTGGGATCTTTTTGTGTCCTTCAAAAAATTACGCCTCTTGAGCGGGCGTTTCTTTTTGAAAGCGGTGCAAAATCCTTCTTTTTTGGCTTTGTAAATATTCCGTTTCCGCTTGCGGAATGCGGCGTTTCAGCCGCAAGGAATATTTTGGAACGGCACATGAAAATTTTCTCTAAATGGGTTGCTTTTGGTGCCGTTCAGCGCATTTTTTCTTTGCGCCTTTAGTTGCCAAAGAAAAAGTGTAGTTTTCTTTCAAAAACTTTATAAAACTGCCGTTTGGCGGGGGTCTTGGAAAAAATAACAAATTGTTGCGGCAAAAGTATTTTTGCCGCCGTTAAAAATTTTTGGAGTTCCAAGAACCTTTTTATAAAAAGGTTCTTGGTGGGTCAAAGGGCAACGCCCTTGAAACTCACTTCCGCTTCGGCACCGGATCATAGCCGCCCTTGGAGAAGGGATTACAGCGCAGGAGCCTGTAAAGGGTGAGGAAAAAACCGATGAAAACGCCCCATTCCCGAAAGGCATCCAGCGCATACCTCGAACAAGTGGGGGTATATTTACAGTGAGGACCGATAAAGGGAGAAATACAGCGCCTATAAAATTTTACAGGCAGCAGTGCACCCTCAATCAGCGCTTTTCTCAATTTCTTCATACATATTCAGCTTTAAAAAAGCCTTTTCCATCTCTTTTTTCACATCCTGCATTTTTAACCCGTCAATGCCTTCTCTTGCAGAAATGACGATCAGTCTGCCCTTTCTTAAGGGCTTTTCCCTTTCAATACAGAAAAGAGCCTGTCTGATGATCCGTTTTGCCCTGTTTCTTTTCACGGCATTGCCGATCTTTTTGGAAACCGATATGCCCACTCTGTTGACCTTGATCTTTAAGGGATGTGCTTTTCTAAGCCTTGCGGCATGCAGATCCTTTAAAATATAGACGGTCACCGCCTTGCCTCCTGCCCGATTTTTGGCAAGATACACCTTGGTAAACAGATGATTCTCACAAAGAACTCCGTATCTCACGCGTAGACTCTCCCCATACAACCTTCAATTAAAAGTAAATGCAAAAAATCCGCCGGGAAAACGTTCCCTCAAGATCCGAAGGAAAACAACCGGCGGCTTATATTGCTTTTGCACAGAACGCAAACATGGCGTCACTCTGCATCAAAAAGGGACGATCTGACAAAAACTCAGTAAGACAGTCTTGCTCTGCCCTTCTGGCGTCTTCTCTTCAGAACTTTTCTTCCGTTGGCAGTGCTCATTCTTTTTCTGAAACCATGCTCAACTTTTCTCTGACGCTTTTTAGGCTGATAAGTTCTCTTCATTTAGATGCACCTCTCTTTCGCTAAAGTATTTTCCATTGCGACAGCAGTTATTATATACTGAAAAGTGTCCTTTTGTCAAGACTTATTTCAAATTTTTCCGAAAAAAATGCTTGAAAAGCGGTAAATTTTTTGTTAAATTTTCTTTTCCCCTTGCTATTTAATATATATTATGATATAATATTATATATATTTATGCGATGACGAGAAAGTATGGACGAAAGAAAGTAAAGAAGAAAAAAAGAAGGAGAATCTATGCAGTCACTTGATCAAATCTGGGAATCGGTGTTAAATATTCTCAGAGAAAAATGTACAAAATCGGTTTTTGACTTATGGTTTGCAGACACGCGGCTCATTTATCTTGACGGTGATCGGGCGGCTGTCACCATTAACAGCGATCTCAAGCAAGACATCATTTCCAAGCGCTACGTGCCTCACATGAGCGAGGCGCTGTGCGAGGTGATCGGCTTTGATCTGCCCATTGAGGTCTATTCCTGCGAGCATGATGAGATCAGCAGCGAGGATATTTTAAAGAAAGACACAAAAAAAGAAGAGGCAAAGCCCGCTCCCGCCATGCCCGTGCCCGATCCTGTGCCCGGACCCATTTCCTCCTATGCGGAGTACACCTTTGAAAACTTTATCGTGGGCTCCTCCAACAAGCTTGCCTACGCCGCCTGCACGGCGGTTGCCAAAAGAAGCGCCTCTGCCTTCAACCCCCTTTTCATTCACGGCGCCTCGGGTCTTGGTAAAACACACCTGCTGTGCGCCATTATGAACGAGCTCTCCTCCAATTTCCCGGGTATCAATTTGGTATACATCAAGGGCGAGCAGTTCACCACCGAGCTGGTTGAAAGCATTGCAAGAGAAAATACCTACGCCTTCCGCAACAAATACAGAAAGGCAGACGTTCTGCTCATCGACGATATCCAGTTTATCGCCGGTAAGGAAAGTACCCAGGAGGAATTTTTCCACACCTTCAACGCGCTGTACGAGGATCACAAGCAGATCATCTTGGTTGCCGACCGTCCCCCAAAGGATATGAGAACGCTGGAGGATCGGCTTCGCAGCCGCTTTGAAGGCGGACTGATCGTGGACGTTCAGCTTCCCGACTATGAGTTACGCTTGGCAATTCTTAAAAACAAAGCAAAAATGATCGGCGTCAACATCCCTCTGCCGGTGCTTCAGTATCTTGCAGAGAGCCTTCGCTCCAACATCAGACAGCTTGAAGGGGTCGTCAAAAAAATCGGCGCCCAGTCCTTCTTATCGGGCACGCCGGTGACCAAGGAAATGGCGGAATACTGCATTGCTGAAATTTCCCAGGGCAGCGAGCCTGTGGCGCAGACGGTGGACCGCATCATTGCCAAGGTGGCTGCCAACTACAATCTGACTGCCGCCGATATCAAGAGCCGCAGAAAGAGCAAGGAAATTGCCAATGCCCGCCACATCTGTATCTACATCATCCGCTCCATGACCGATATGTCCCTGCCTGCCATCGGCAACATCTTCGGCAGAGACCATACCACCGTGATGAACTCCATTGACGTCATTGAAAACCGCAAAAAGCAGTCTCCCATTTTGGAAGTGGAGATCAAAGACCTCATCAAAGAAATCCGCGAGGCTTAAGGTACGGACCGAGGCTTCCTTCTTGGGGCGTTGCCCTTAGAAATCCCACTCGGGGTGTTACCCCGAGACCCCACCAAAGGCTCTGCCTTTGGAAACCGCCTAAGAACCATGGAGTTGCTTTGCAACTCCGAAAAAAGTTTCTTAGGAATCTTCAAAAACTTCGAATGCGCCA
>JAFTMP010000021.1 GCA_017452335.1 Clostridia bacterium | reverse complement strand
TTTTGATGTGATGCAGCTCTGCATGGGGATGATACAGTCCCATGGGGTGCTTGTCGGTGGTGATGTTGTTGCGAAGCACCAGATCCATTTCATAAGCACCGTTTACAAAGCGGGCGATGGGGGTAATGGTGTTGTGGGGCTGTCCTGCGCTCTCTGCGAAAATGAAGCACTCAGCATCACTATATCCTCTCCAAGCATCAAGGATCTTACAGGAAAGATCAATGAGTCTCTGCTTTTCGGTATGACGCAGACGGATAACCGACATGGGCCAATTCAAAATACCCGCAGTAACATCCTCAAATCCTGCAAAACTAAGAGTTGTTTCAATATTGGTTTCTGCCATGGGGAAGGAGTAGTTTCCGCCCTGGAAATGGTCGTGGGAAAGGATCGAACCGCCTACGATGGGCAGATCGGCGTTAGAGCCAACAAAATAGTGGGGCAGATATTCTACGAAATCAAGGAGCTTGCCAAAGGTTTCGTGATTGATGGACATGGGGGTGTGAGCGCAGTTGAAGCAGATGCAGTGCTCGTTATAGTATACATAGGGAGAATACTGCATCATCCAATCGCTGCCGTTGATGCGCAGGGGAACGGTGCGCAGATTTTGTCTTGCAGGATGGGAAAGACGTCCGGCATAGCCCACGTTTTCCTTGCACAGCATGCATTTGGGATATCCGGATTGAGGAGCATTCTTTGCTGCCGCAATTGCTTTGGGATCCTTTTCGGGTTTGCTCAAATTGATGGTGATATCCAGCTCCCCGTAAGGTGTGGCAGTTTTCCATTTCAAGTCCTTTTTGATGCGGTCGGTACGGATATAGTTGGTGTCACAGGAAAAGGCATAGAACCAGTCAGTAGCGGCTTTGGGGTCCTCTGCATAAAGACCGTTAAACTTGCTGATCACTGCGGAGGGTCTGTCTGTGAAAACGCCCATGATCTTGGTGTCAAACAGATCGCGGGAGGTAGGACCGTCGTCAATGGTGAGACGCTTTTCCACTGCCCAATCGGTGATCTCTTCAAGGGTAGAAGCCAGATCTACATTTTCGTATTCTTCTTCCGGCTCTTCATAGTCATTGATATAAAGAATCTCCAAGACACGGTTGGTGGCGTACGCCTTGTCTGACTCCTCAATCAATCCTTTTTCCAGTGCATAGCTAACCAGTTTTTTGATGCTGTTTTCGATTTTCATAATGCTTCCTTCCCGAAAATGATAATAATACACCTTCATTATAAACTTTTTCGCAAATACTGTCAAGAGAAGTCATAAAAAAATAAAAAAAGACTTGCTTTTTTTTGCAAAACACAATATAATAGCAGTGTTGCATTTATTTGAAAGGAACTTTTATATGATTTATAATTCTATTTTGGACGCTCAGGGGCATACTCCTCTCGTGCGTCTGCAAAGAATGGTGCCCGAAGCAAGCGCCCAGGTGCTTGTAAAATACGAGGGACTCAATATCGGCGGTTCGATTAAAACGAGAACTGCTTATAATATGATCTGCGATGCGGAGAAGAAGGGATTGATCAATGAACACACTGTGATCGTTGAGCCCACCTCCGGTAACCAGGGAATCGGTCTTGCGCTGGTAGGGGCAGTGAGAGGCTATAAGACCATTATCATTATGCCCGACTCTGTCTCTGTTGAAAGAAGAAAGCTGGTGGAGCATTACGGCGCATCGGTGGTGCTGGTGCATGACGATGGAGACATCGGCAAATGCATTGCAGAGTGCCTTGCTACTGCAAACAGAATGAAGGAGGAAAACCCCAACGTATTCATTCCCCAGCAGTTTGAAAACCCCGCAAATCCCCAGATCCACAGAGAGAGCACTGCTGTTGAAATTTTAAATGACGCAGGATGCCCCATTGACGGCTTTTGCTCGGGTATCGGTACAGGCGGTACCATTACCGGTATTGGCGAGGTTTTGAAGGATGCCAACCCTCAAATTGAAATTTGGGCTGTGGAGCCCGAGAATGCGGCGATCCTCGCGGGCGGAAGCATCGGAACTCATGTACAGATGGGCATTGGCGATGGCATCATTCCCGATAACTTGAACAAAGAGATCTACAGCGAAGTGTGCATTGTGACCGATGAAGAAGCCATCAGCACTGCCAAGGAGCTTGCAAAAAAAGAAGGCTTGATGTGCGGAATCAGCAGCGGCACAAACGTTGCGGCGGCACTTCGCCTTGCAAAGAAACTGGGAAAGGGAAAGACGGTGGTGACGATTTTGCCCGATACGGCAGAGCGGTACTTTACCACACCTCTTTTTGAAGATTAAAGGATATGGAACGTGCAAAGGTAGACCGTATCAACGCGCTTGCTAAAAAGAAAAAGGAAGAGGGACTCACCCCCGAGGAGCTGGCAGAACAGCAGGTTCTTTACAAGGAATACCTTGCGGAAATTCGCGCCTCCTTTGGTGGAACGCTGGAAAATACAGTGATCAAGCGTCCCGACGGAAGCGTTGAAGCGGTGAAGGATCGTAAGAAAAAACAATGAATAAGATCAAAAGATTTATTCACTACTATAAACCGCACAAAAAGCTGTTTTTTGCCGATATGGCGGCGGCACTGGCGCTGGCTCTTTGTGATATGTTTTATCCTCTTGTCACAAGAACCATGCTCAATGACTATATTGCCAATGAAAAGCTACCGATGTTGCTCATTGCAGGCGTTTTCTTGGCGATGGTGTTTTTGCTAAAATACGGTCTTGGGTATTTTGTGACCTATTACGGTCATGTGATGGGCGTGCGCATGCAAAAGCACATGCGCGAAGATTTATTTGCCCATCTTGAAAAGCTCCCCGTCAGTTATTTTGACAATCACAAAACAGGCTCGCTCATGTCCAGGATTATTACCGATCTTTTTGACATTTCCGAGCTTGCGCACCACGGACCGGAAGATTTCTTTTTGTCCTTTGTAATGCTGATCGGATCGTTTATTATTTTGCTCACGATCTATTGGCCGCTGGCGCTGATCATCTTTTCGGCACTTCCTATTTTTCTGATATTTGCAGGAAAGAATCGACTCAAGCTCGCATCAACGTCTGCCAAAAGCAAGGCAGAGGTTGCGGAGATCAATTCGGCACTGGAAAATAGCATCTCGGGTATCCGCGTGTCCAAGGCGTATACAGCGGAGGACTATGAGAATGACCGCTTTGCGCAGCATAATGACCGTTTTGTAAAGGTCAGAGGAGAATATTTTAAAGCCATGGGACGCTTTTCTGCGGGAACCACTCTGGTGACCGATATTCTGCTCATTGCCATGTATTTGGCAGGAGGACTGTTCTGCTATTTTGACCCGAACTTTACCATTGTAGATTTCACCACCTTCATTCTCTACATATCCGCCTTCACCTCTCCCATTAAAAAGCTGATCTCCTTTGTGGAGCAGTATCAAAATGGTATGACGGGGTTTGAAAGGTTTTTGGAGATCATGAGCGTACCTGCAGAAGAAGAGGCACAGGATGCACTTGATGTAGAGCATGTGGAAGGTCATATTTCGTTTCATCAAGTCTCTTTTGAATATGAGGGCTCCTCAGAGGTGCTTCATGAGTTTTCAATGGAAGCGCATAAGGGGCAAAAGATCGCGCTGGTGGGACAATCGGGCGGCGGAAAAACCACTGTTTGTCATTTGATTCCCCGCTTTTATGAGATCGGATCGGGCAGTATCACCAGTGACGGCAGGGACATCCGGTCCTTGACCCGTGCATCTCTTCGAAAGAAGATCGGTATGGTTGCCCAGGATGTGTTCCTGTTTAACGATACGATTGCAGAAAATATCCGCTACGGAACCTTTGATGCCACAAGAGAGCAGATTATAGAAGCGGCAAAGGCGGCAAGCATTCATGAATACATTGAGAGTCTGCCTAATGGATACGACACCATCGTTGGCGAGAGGGGCGTGAAGCTCTCGGGCGGTCAGAAACAGCGTATTGCCATTGCAAGAGTGTTTTTGAAAAATCCTCCCATCCTCATTCTTGATGAAGCCACCTCCGCGCTGGACACCGCTACGGAAATTCAAATTTCCGAGTCTCTTGACCGTCTTAGCGAAGGGCGCACCACCATCGTGGTGGCGCACCGTCTTTCCACTGTAATGAACGCCGATGAAATTTTGGTGATCGGACAGGGAAGAGTGCTGGAAAAGGGAAACCATGACGACCTGCTGGCTGCTGACGGTGTTTACAAGCAGTTTTGGTGCAAGGCAAACAATCGAATATAAAAAGTGAGTTGTCAGATACGAAGAGTACTTCGTGTTTCTGACAACTCATTTTTATTCATCAATCAAATAGCGTTTTAAAGTCTTCGAGGTCGCGGATGGGTGCAAACACCTTTCTTTGACAGAGCGCCGCCTTGTGTTCTTCAAAAATTGTGCCACCATGATACCACTGTCTTGAATCAATCTTTAAATGATCGAACAAAGGTGCGGTATATTGATACTCACCGGGACATACAGTGTCAATTATATCATACTCTTTTGCATGGAAAAGCGCCTCTTTGATCAAATCAATTGCCGATGAAAATTCACCGCTTTTGATTGCGCTTTCCGCTTTTTTCAGCAGAATACGGCTGATATCTTGATGGTATTCCAGGTAATTTCCATCCGGAATGACAGCTGTAATAATCATATGCGCGGCGGTATGCGCATCCTCATTGTTCCAATTATCACCCCAAATTAGGGTGTCTACCAATTCTCGAACTATTTTGTTTAGACTTTCCTGCTTGTATTGTTTTTGTTCGTCACCGTCAAGGCAGGCACCAAGTAGCTTTCGTTTTTGCCATGGATCAACCTTTGTGTCGGGATATAGTTCTACATAATGTTTTGCCTCGTTTTTCCACCCTTTTCCACAAAGGCACCCTACAATACCATCAATGGCACTTGCCTTTTCTTGGTCATCATCCGTGTTTCCGATCACGCGGTCAAATAACTTAATGACTTTTTCTCGCTCCGCGTCGAATTCCTCACCATCCGGGAGATTGTCGATCGCATAACACCAGGTGTCCCATGCATATCGGTTCAGCCATTTCATATCTGATGGATATTCGCAGACAGCTTGCTTAGCGATTCGAAGAGGTTCATCTGTAGTGTAATTTTCTTTTAAAGCATTTTCATATAGTTCTTCAAGTTCTTCCAGTCGTTTATCTATTTCGTTTACGCCCAAAAGTTCATCCGTGCTCACGTGGAGTAATTTTGCAAGCGGCACGATCAACGACAGGTCCGGCATAGTAACACCGCACTCCCATTTTGAAACGGATTGATAGGTGACACCCAGGAAATCTGCCAGCTTTTCCTGTGTCAGATCATTCTTTTTGCGAAGATCCTTGATTCTTTGTCCAATATTATTCATCATAGCACCTCACTTTTGCGTGGTAAGCTGAGCTCCGCTTCCGAACACAGTATACCATACATTTTATAAATGCACAATAACTTCCTTTCTTAGTTGAACTCACCCGATACGATAGTTGGGGGAAAAGGCTATTTCCATTCTAAGTATTTGGCTATAGAACAAAGATCACATTGATGGGTAAAACGAAAAAAGCACTTGCTGTTGCAAGTGCTTTTTTCTTGGCGCGCCCAGCAGGATTCGAACCTGCGACCTACCGGTTCGTAGCCGGGCACTCTATCCGCTGAGCTATGGGCGCATCCGCGAATAGTAATATACCACAATTATGCAGAAATGTCAAGACCTATTTTGAAAAAAATCAAATTATTTCTCACTTCTTTATAAGAGCATTTAAATTCTATAGAATGAATTTACTTTAGTCTGACGACAATACTGCAGCTTTGATTTTTTTAATATACAGAGCGCACAGCAGCGTGGCAAGTGCCAGGAGCAATCGCTCGGGGATACTACTTAAAACCGAGAAAAGAAGAGCGGGGAGAGCATCGACAGGGATACTATTGTTTGCATGAAGCAAAATTATTTGCATAAGGTTTGCGATGTTTCGCCCGCACATTCCCAAATACAAGAGGCACGGCAGAAAATATGTGCGATCCATAAAGGATGAGTTTTTAAGTTTGGCACTCAGTGCATAGCCCCAAAGCATTGCCCATGCCAATGAAGGGAAAAGGTCGAGCATGCCAAATGTCAAATCCCTTTAGAGGATAGCCGAAATCCCCTCTGTTACGCAAAGCAACAGTGATGCCACTGTGCATCCGCAAAGTCCGAAAAGCAGTAATCTGTTCAGCTTTTTTGAGAATAGCGCAAAAATCAACAGGAGCAAAGAGAGAGCAAAAATTATACAAAACAGCGCTTCTAATCCGGTTGTCAGTACATTTTGTATTTTTACTTCATCTTTTTCGTAAATAAAACCGATAACTGTCAGAAGTTGTTCAAGAAAACGTACGCATTGTATCAAAAATACCGGAACAAGTGAAATAACCAGGGCAATTGGT
>JAFTMP010000204.1 GCA_017452335.1 Clostridia bacterium | reverse complement strand
GATCGTCCCTTTGATACCCCCTTCGACGCCACCCTTGAAAAGCAATCCTATACCGTGCGTCTGCCTTATGAGATCGACACCTTGCCCGCATTGTCTGTTGTTTGCGAAAGTCCTTATGCTGCCTACCAAGTAAGCGCGCCCGAAGCGCTGACGGTGGGTGAGAACGCCGTGGTGGTCACCGTCACCTCAGAGGACACCCTTTCCACCTCAGTCTACACGCTCACCGTTGTTCGTCTTGCAAGAGTTCTTTCAAACGATGCGACACTGAAAAGCCTGCAGATCGACGACGGCGTGCTCTCTCCTGCATTTTCTCCCGAAAACACCGTTTACACGGTCATCACCACTGCAAATCTGCGCACCCTTGCTGTTTCGGCTCTTGCAAATGACAGCGCCGCCAGCGTGCGTGAAAGCACGATCGTAGAGCTTGTGCCTGCAGAGAGCAAAACCTGCGAAATCGTCTGCACCGCAGAGGATGGCAGTAAGCGCACCTATATTTTGAACATCTACACCCCAAAAAAGGAAATGCATCTGCTGTTAAACGGTGCACCCATCGTTGGAGAAAAGCTGACGCTGACCCTGACGGGAGAATCGGACGGCGGAAGCTATACCTGGTTTATCGGGGGCAAAGAAGTGACCGGTGTTACGGGCGATTCCTACACCCTGCTCTCCTCCGATGAGAATAAAACGGTAAAGGCAGTCTTTACCGACAAATACGGCAATACCTACGAAACGCAAACGCACACCGTTGTTTCCAAATCCGTGATGCAAACTCCCGACAGTACTGTCAGCGTCGGTGAGATCATCCTTGTCATTGCGTGCATCATCGTTTCACTTGCTGTCGGATTTGTGCTTGGTATGTTTATTTTTAAGAAAAAACGTCCGAAATCGGCTTAACAGACGCACGAACTTCCCAAAAATCTCTTGATTTTTTGTGCAATCTGCCTATGACATTTTTGAAAAAAATATGATAAAATAAGGTTGGACATCTTCTCGATGTCCAACCTTATTTATTTGAAAGCGAGGGGAACATGTCCACCTATCAAACAAACGATGCCGTCCTTTATATCTCCGAAGGCGTTTGCAAGATCGAAGACATCCAAACCAAAGATTTTTTTAACGAACAGCGCCGTTATTACGTACTGCGTCCAATCTATCATGCCGTTGCCAAGGTTTTTGTACCCTGTGAAGGCGTTGCCCTTCAAAAGATGCACCCCATCGTCAAAAGCGCAAAGAGCATTACCGAGCATCTTCAAAGCACCCCCGCAGAGCCCTGGATGGAAAGCGATCCGCAACGCAAGCTCCATTTCAGAACGCTGATCGACAACGGAACGCTCCAAAAACGTGTGGGCGTTTATAAGGCAATTTTAGAAAAGGAGCGTGCGCTTCAAGAGCAAAAAAAGCATTTGCGCACCCAGGACGAACGATATAAAAAGGAGCTTGAGCGGTTGCTCATTGAAGAATTATCCGCTGTTTGCGGGAAAGATCCCGTGGAAACAGAAGAGTTATTGAAAACAATTTAAAAACTATACGGGGTGTCTCAAACAAAACCTTGAGACACCCCGCTTTTTAATTATAAGCTATCAGCAATATCTAAAACAAGTTTTTTGCTCTTCTCCCATCCAAGGCAGGGGTCGGTAATGGAGCAACCGTATTTGCCCTCACCGATCTTTTGCGCGCCGTCTTCAATATAGCTTTCGATCATGAGACCCTTAACAAGTCCCTCAATATCGCTGTTATATCTTCTGGAATGAAGCACTTCCTTGGCGATACGGATCTGTTCATTATATTTCTTGCCCGAGTTTGCGTGGTTGGTATCCACGATCACTGCAGGGTTTTCCAGTCCCTTTTGCATATACTGCTCATAGACGAAGCGCAGATCCTCGTAGTGGTAATTGGACAAGGACTGACCGTGTTTGTTCACATAACCGCGCAGGATGGCATGTGCCAAGGGGTTTCCTTCGCTTTGCACTTCCCAACCGCGATAGAGGAACATGTGCTGATGCTGACCAGCCATGATGGAGTTCATCATCACCGAGAAGTCGCCCGAGGTGGGGTTCTTCATGCCCACAGGCACGGAAATTCCGCTGGCGACCAGTCTGTGCTGCTGATTCTCAACCGAGCGTGCGCCCACTGCCACATAAGAAAGGATATCGGAAAGATAGCGGAAATTCTCGGGATAGAGCATTTCGTCAGCAGGAAACATCCCGCTTTCCGCCGCAACGCGGGTGTGCAGACGTCTGATCGCAATCAAACCCTGCAGCATATCGGTTTCATGGGTGGGATCGGGCTGATGCACCATGCCCTTATAGCCGTCTCCCGTGGTTCTGGGCTTGTTGGTATAAACGCGGGGAATGATCAGCACCTTATCCTTCACTTCTTTTTGAAGATCGGCTAAGCGCATGGTGTAATCCATTACAGATTCTTCATTATCCGCCGAGCAGGGTCCGATGATCAAGAGAAACTTCTTGGATTCACCGGTAAAGACCGCAGCCACCTCCCGATCAAATTCTGTTTTTGTGGCAACCAATTCTTCGCTCAGGGGATACTGCTCCTTGATCTCCTGGGGGATGGGTAATTTTCTAATGAAATTCATAAGCTTCCTTTCTTGCCTTTCGGCATTATTCTTTAGTACTCTTTAAATAGATTCTGTAAACACCAAATGCGATCCCTGCGCCCAAAGGAAGGGCAAGCAGGATCAATATGATGTGCAAGGGAGAAACGGTGGTGTCAAGAGGTCTTGCGGAAGATAAGCTCCCGTTGCTTGAAAAGGAATAGCGAATGCCCTGCAGATCAAGAGTCCCCGTGGTCATGCGTCCATCCTTAAAATAGCGGGTGCTGCCGCCCACGAAGCAAAAGCCATCTTCTTGCATGTTTCCTTCCGCATCAAATACACGCTCTTTTCCTTCAAGCACTTGTGTTTCATCCATAACACGCAAGCCCTTATAGTAGAAACGCACCTGCCCGTCAGCGTAAGCATAGTAACATTCCCGTCCGCAAAGCATACAACTTTCGCTGTAGGCAGAGGGACAATGTCCAATGGGTCCAAAGGGAAGGTCCTCCCCTTTTTCCACCCGCTCAAAGGAAACCTCCGTTTCAAAAGGAACAAGATCAATCACCGCATCTCCAAGCCCATAAAGGGTGTTTGCGCTGTATACACCCTCCAATTTATCCCAAAAAAAGATCTCGCCCTCAAGCTCGGTAACGCCGCCTGCAATATAAACATAGCGCGCATCTTTCCAAAGCTCCAATGAGCAAATTCTGTTTTCCATCGAAAGAACACCCTCGCCGCTGATAATAAGCAGCTCCTGTTGCTCTAAAAACAGATACTCTATTCCGTCATGGCTTCCCACTGCGGGTTCATTTACATCGGTGTGAAAACAAGATGTTGTCAAGCAAAGCAGAAGCACTGCAGCCACCACTGCACACAAATGTCTTAGTTTCATAGTTTGCTTCAATTTCTCCCTTTTAAAAATCAACGGGGTTATTATAGCACAGTTCACTATAAAAAGTCAAATGATTTTGTAAACTTTCTTGGATTTTCTTCAAAATTTGAAAATATACTTGCCAAAACCATTGTTTAGTGGTAAAATAGTCTGTAGTATTTGTACGGCGCTTGTTGCCAATAGAAAGGACAACCTCTCATGAAAAAAATCCGTCTGATTGCACTGCTTCTCTGCACCGCACTGCTGTGCCCCCTGCTCTGTTCTTGCAGGAAGGATGTCAAAGAACCAAAGGGACACAATATGGGTGCATGGGAAGTCCAAAAAGAGCCCACTTATAAGAAAAAGGGCACGCTGATCAGAAGCTGCACCGATGAAGGGTGCACCTATACACAAAAGCACAAGGTCAAAGCGGCAAAGGGGCTGGAATACATCGAAAACGAGGACGGGCAGCTCTACATCAGCGGCAGAGGTTCCTTTAAGGGTTCTTTTTTGTATATCCCCGCTGAAAATGAACAGGGTAAGCCCATTTTCGGTATTGCACAGCAGGCTTTTTTGGAAGACAGTAAGCTGCAATACGTTTATATTGCAGAGGGACTTTCCCATATTGAGGGGTACGCTTTTACCGGATGCCCTAAGCTTCTTGGTGTGCATCTGCCTGAAAGCTGCATTGAAATGAACGTGGGTGTATTTCTCTCCTGTCCTGCCTTGAAGCGCGCAAACATTCCTTCCAAGATCACGCGGCTGTCCGATCAGCTTTTTGATGGCTGTAACGCCCTTGAGGAGGTAACACTATCAGAGGGCGTAACCGATATCGGCTTTTCCGTTTTCAATCTCTGCACATCGCTGAAAACGATCACCTTCCCCTCCACCCTTGCAACCATTGGCACAGACGCATTTTGCGGATGTACCGCCCTTACCGAGATCGTTTTTTCAACGGGTCTAAAAGAGATTGGCAGAAACGCATTTTTAAACTGTGATGCACTGAAAACCGTCATTCTTCCCGAAAATCTGCAAGCACTTTCTGAATGCGCATTTGCGTACTGCGACAGCTTGCGCACCGTCTATATCCCCGAAAGCGTGGGTTCCATCGGTGCTTCCAACGGCTTTTCTCCCTTCGTTTACTGCAATAAGGAGCTGACGCTGCTTACGAATGCAGAAAACCGCCCTGCAGGCTGGGCAGAGGATTTCAACTGCTACTATCTGTCCACGCCCGAAAACAGCACCGATCCCCAGGATGGCTATAGCTACTTGAAGGTGGTCTACGGCGCGCAGAAGCCTGAAAACTAAAAGGAGAATTTCATGTACGAACAACTGCTTTATCCTCAGAAACACCCCGTTAAGCTGATTCTATTCATTTTGGGAATTGTGCTTCTGCCCTTTTCCTTTTTTGAATTTTTTCTTGAAAACGGTGCATTTATGTTCAGATGGGACTTTGACATCATTGCCTTTGCCGCTTCTATTGCTCTTTCCGTCACCTATTTCCTGCCCACCCATGAAAAAATGCACTTTTTAAATATTCCCTTCATCACCGTTTTGGTAATGGAATTTTGCAGATTCGGCACCGTTACACTGCTTGACAACGAGATTCCCTTTCCCTCTTATATTGCCTCGGCATTCTTTATGCTGGGTTCTGTTGGAACGGTATTCCTGCTGTATTTCATTGCAGAGGGAAAGATCCGCAGCCGCATCGGACTTTTTGTATGGCCCGCATTTCTGCTGATTCTTGCAACTGCATCCTTGATTGTGGGATTTCCTCCCTTCGGTGTTTATACCGAAATTGTAAAAGGTAATTTCATCCGCAATCTATCCGGATTTATTCAGTTTATTCTTTTTTACAGTGCACCCATTTTAATTGGCGTTGCCTTAAAGAGCGATCATTTTCCCAAAAAACAGCGCAGAAGAAAAAGAAAGAATTCTTCTGATTCATAGTCTAAAAGCAATGAGGCGGTATCTGCTGGTGCAGATACCGCCTATTTTTTTATTATAATTCAACACCCATAAACAAGCAAAGCAACTTGATGTTTTTGCTGTTTTCGGGCTTCTCGGTCAAGAGTGCGTTACCGGCAGTCTTCACGTCCTCTTTGTCCTGCTCACTCATGGAAGCAAAGAAGCCTGCAGGGTCGCTGTTCTTATCGGGATGCGCCTCGAAGGTGTCACCAACAGTATCGGTGATAACGGTTGATTCAGACATCTGATCAAGGAAGCCCTTCAGATCCCCGCCTACTGCGCTTTCAACGGAATCGTTTCCATTGACCTTGTTGCCGGAGTCCAGCAGGATACGGTTCATATCCACAATAGCATCGCGTTCTTTCTGCAATTCCGCGTTATCTTTTGCTTCAAACTCTGCCATATTCACCACCAGAGACTGCACAAAGCTATCTGCATTTTCAGAGGATGCACCGTTTTTGTTCATGCTCTCCATAACGTCCTTGGAGATCGCTTCTGCAATGATATCCGCCGAGTCGGTAGACATATCCGTCAAAAGTGATTCTACCGTGTTATTCAGCTTTTCATCGTCCCCGGTCGCACCGGTGGCATTGGTCACTGCAGAGGAAAGATTTTGCACAGAAAATAGCAGATTTTCAAACTTTCTGTCAACCTCTTTACCGAAGTTTTCAACATCGAACACCAACATCGCAAGCGCCTTATCCATAAAATCGTCGGTGAGAATAGACCTGTCACCTCCGAAAGTGGGCAAGAATGCCTTCAAAAGTGTCTTCGCGCCATGAGCACCGATATAGGGATGGGCACCAAGGCCCGTAAGTACATCGGATATAGCCGCGGCATTGAGCGTTTCCAGTGTCATGCCGTCTTCTTCTGCGTCCTGCAACCCAGAAAGTCCTGCCGCAACGGTCTTGAATGCGGCAACCTCACGCTCCACATCCAAATCTCCATTCTTGATCTGCTCTTCCACATTTTCTTTTACAGTATCAATTGCTTCCTGAAGTTCTGCGTCTCCTTCATTCTCATTTGAAAAATCAAGCTCATCCAACGCAATAAGCAGTACTCTGTCCACTGTTCCCGAAAGCAACTCGTCTGCGCGTAACAAGGGGATCGCCTCATCAATGAACGCTCCCTTAGCAACAGCTTTTAAAAGCGCTCCGGAATCCTCCGTGTTCTTTAAAACATCATTGCGGATCGCACAGTCCAGCAGCTCCACCAGCGTGCGCGCGCCATCCTTCACGTCGCTGACCGTGCATCCCTTAAAGGGCTCCAGCACCGCCGCCACGATCTGCACAGAGGAATCCTCCTCTTCCATTTCATCTACAAAGTGACTTGCCACGTTCATCACGTCACAAATCACACCATAGAAAAACGTATTATTCTCGGTGATCTCTAAAATTTCGTTCAGTGCTTCAACTTCTTGTGCACCGTATTCTTCAAGGTCCTTGGTCAGAACGCTCATGGATCTTCCCATAATGTCCGCGCCGTCATACAGAATTGCGCTCACATTGTATTTTTCTGCGTCACAACGAAAGCTCCCAAATACACTCTCTGTAAAATTCAACACCGGCACACGTCCCAGCACGACCAGCGGATGCTTTTCAAGGGGATCGCACAGTTCATCGACCGTTTCCGTCATCTGCGTGATCTCGGGCTGATCAAAATTCTCCTGTGCGCTTACAGAAACGCGGTTGAGCAGATGTACTCCTCCGCCAAGAGCAGTATAAATAGGCGCCAGAAAGAGAAATGCCACTAAAAGAGCGTCAACCAATCGAATCCCCAGACCGCCCAGACGGAAAGTAACCTTGCTTTGGGGGCGCTCCAGCTTTTTTCTCAAAACACTACCCATTACCACTTTGGTAACAATGAGGAAAATTAGGAAAAGTAATCCGAAGAGGATCACAGAAAGGAAGGAGGTCAATACGCCGCCCACAAAGCTCTCCACGTAATTCGCCTGTACGAACAGGTCACTAAGCGAAATAGGCAGAGCCGCAAGACTATTTTGTATCAGTGATACGATGCTGTTAAAGGACAGCGTGGTAATCAAGGATGCCAGCAGCTTTGACAGCGGAACTGTCAAGGCAAAGGAAAGGAGCGTGCACCCCAAAGAAACCAGTGCAAGGAAGGTTCCCGTCTTATATCCCTTTACCATAACGGGGGGT
>JAFTMP010000203.1 GCA_017452335.1 Clostridia bacterium | reverse complement strand
TTTCCGATCTCGCCTCCCATGCCTAAAGGGAGGGGGACCACGGTGACGCCGTGGGGGCGGGATACTGTCCCCTTGCTATGCATCGGCAAGCAAGCGCAGGGGATGTTTTCGGCTTAAAACATGCCCTTCCAAAACATGAAGATGCCTCAAATGCATTTTGCATTTGAGGCATCTTTTTTACTGTTCAATACCGCTCACTGCCGCGCAAGCGCACCCACCTGCTCGGCAAAGCGCACGCCTGCCATGGCATCGGGGGCGTAAAAATCGGCACCCATGGCATCGGCATATTCCTTGGTGAGCACCGCACCGCCCACCATCACCTTGGCAAAGGGAGTTTTTTCGTGAAGCATCCTCACCGTTTCCTCCATGGCGGGAACGGTGGTGGTCATGAGGGCGCTGAGTCCCACCAGAGGGGCGTTTAATTCCAGCGTTTTTTCAACGATTTTTTCGGGGGGCACATCTCTTCCGAGATCATATACCGCAAAGCCGTAGTTTTCAAGCAGCAGCTTTACAATATTCTTGCCGATATCGTGGATATCCCCCTGCACCGTGGCAAGCACCACAGGGCAGCCATGCTCCACGCCCTTTTGCGCCGCATTTTTAATTTCGTCAAACGCCGCGCCTGCCGCCTCGGCACTCATTAAAAGCTGGGGCAGATAGACCGTTTTGTTTTCAAACCCCGCGCCCACCCGGTCAAGCGCCGGGATGATCTCCTCGTTGATGATCGTTAGCCCTTCTTTGGTTTCAAGAAGTGTGCGGGTAAGGGCGGCGGCTTCTGCCTTTAAGCACTTGCCCACCACGCGCTGTAAGGGGGAAATGCCTTCCCCATCCTGCCCTTCGGGCAATACCGCCGCGCTTGCCGCAGTGCTTACGGGGGCAGGGGCTTGGGTCAGGGTGGATGCAAAGGACACATAGTCCACACAGCTCTCATCCAACCCCGCAAGGGCGCGGAAGGCATGGTAGCTCTTCATCATTTCAAGAGAATAGGGGTTCATAATGGCGGCGGAAAGTCCGCTTTGCAGAGCCAACGCAAAGAAGGTGCTGTTGATGACCTCCCTTTGGGGCAGTCCGAAGGAGACATTTGAAACACCCAGCGACACATGGCATCCCATCTCATTTTTTAGGATCCCCACAGCCTTCAGCGTCTCTTTTGCCGCATTTCCGTCGGCACTGACGGTGAGGGAAAGGGGATCGAAGATCAGATCCTTTTTGTCAATACCGTATTTTTTTGCCTCATTTAAGATCTTTTTTGCAATTTCAATGCGTCCCTCGGCGTTTTCGGGAATGCCCTGCTCATCAAGAGTCAGCGCCACCACCAGCCCGCCGTATTTTTTCACCAGCGGGAAAACGGCGTCCATGCTCTCCTTTTTGCCGTTTACCGAATTGACCATGGCTTTGCCGTTATAGCGACGCAAAGCCTTTTCCATGGCAACGGGATCTGCCGTGTCGATCTGCAGGGGCAGATCGGTCACGCTTTGCAGGGCGGTTACCGCCTCGGTGAGCATTGTCGGCTCGTCAATTTCGGGAAGCCCCACGTTGACGTCCAAGATCGACACCCCTTTTTCCTCTTGGGCAATGCCTTCCTTTAAAATATAGTCGATATCATGGGCGCGCAGTGCCTCCTTGAAGCGCTTTTTGCCCGTGGGGTTGATGCGCTCACCGATCAAGATGGGCTCTTTTTCAAAGAGCACCCCGTGGGTATAGGAGGACACGCAGGTATAGTGCTTTTCTTCAAGCGCACGGGGCTTTACCCCTTCAAGCTCCTCTGCCAGCGCCTTGATATACGCAGGAGTGGTACCGCAGCATCCGCCTGCCAGACGTACCCCCTGCTCCACCCACGTGCCAACGCTTTTTGCAAAGGCATCGGGGGCGATATCGTAAACTGTTTTGCCTTCTTTGATCTGGGGAAGCCCTGCGTTGGGCTTTAAGATCACGGGAAGAGAGGAATATTTTAGGTATTCTTTAACAATGGGACCGAGAGCATCGGGACCAAGGGAACAGTTCATGCCAATGGCATGAGCGCCCATGCCCTCCAGCATGGCGATCATGGCAAGAGGGTCAGCTCCCGTCATCAGCTTGCCGTCTGCTCCGTAGGCATTGGACACAAACACAGGAAGGTCACTGCACTCCGTTGCGGCAAGCAGGGCGGCTTTGGTTTCGTAGCTGTCGTTCATGGTCTCAATAAAGATCACGTCCGCACCGTATTTTGCACCAAGGTCCACCGTTTTGCCAAACAGCGCCACGGCATCTTCAAAATCCAAGTCCCCGTAAGGGGCAAGCATCTTGCCGCTGGGTCCTACATCCAGCGCGATCCACTTTTCTTGCTTCCCCGCGCTTTGCGCACGGGCGTTTTTCGCGTTTACAAGGGCGGCTTGGATGATATTTTCCAGCTCTTCTTCCGAAAACTTCAGCAAATTTGCGCCAAAGGTGTTGGCACACACCAAATTGCTTCCCGCGTCAAAATAGTCCTTGTGAATGGCGGTGATCACCTCGGGGTGGGTGAGGTTCCAGCGCTCGGGTAATTCTCCCGCCGCCAATCCCTTTGCCTGCAAGAGGCTGCCAAGCCCGCCGTCAAGCAGAAGGGTATGGTCTTTAATATATTCAAGAATGTTCATGTTCTTCTCCAAAGGTTCGTTTTGTCGGGCAGTACGCCCCGTCCCCCCGCTCATACCGTGAACACGGGGGCGTTTATCCTTCAATGTTTGATACCCCAATAAACCCCGTCACCGATTTGCAGGGCGACATTAAAAGGCTGTCATTGAGGGTCAGTCCGATGTGCCGCTGGGGCTGCAGGACGGCAAAGATCTCCCGTTGTAAAGAAAGGGGCAGATCGCCGTAGCCGGGGCTGAAGCGGGGGCGAAGGGTCCTTCCCTGCGCCTCAAAAAGCCGTCGTTGCTCCTCTTCAAAAAGGTCGCAAAGGCTTTCAATGCGCTCTGAGCCGATGGCAGAGAAAAGCAACGCCTTGGTGGGCGCGGTCTTCCCATATCGCATCATCATGCGGTCAACATCTCTGCCCACTGTGGCGGCAAAAAGCAGGACCTCGCTACAGTCCTGCAGGTTTTTTGATAGATCTTTTGAAAGGCACCGTGCAAAGGGGAGCTCTATGCCCTCTTTCGTTACGCGCACAGGAAAAAGCTCGTAGCACACCCGATAAGAAAGCCGTCCTTCAAGCGCTCCAAGGCAGTGCGCGATCTGCTCCAAAAGCAAAGGGTCCTGCGCGCCGCGCTCTGCACCCGCATAGCGCAGGA
>JAFTMP010000202.1 GCA_017452335.1 Clostridia bacterium | reverse complement strand
CCATGATGGTGCTCATTTCGGCTCGGGTTATGTCATATACTAACGTTTATTATATCATGGAACAAAAAATTTATCAAGAGGAATCCCGAAAAAATACTTTACAAATCTGTGAAGATGTGATATAATATATAGGCTGATGATCATGCAGCCATCCATTGTTATATCTGCCCGTGGCACAGCTGGATAGCGCGTGAGACTCCGACTCTCAAGGTCACAGGTTCGAATCATGCCGGGCAGGCCATAAAAAAATATGAGTCACCGTATGGTGGCTCTTATTTTTTATCGCTTGTCCGACAGGGTTGCCCCGGTTGTGACTGCAAGAAAAAGCCGTGCTTTTTCTTGCGGAGGAATGACAAAGTCATTCCTCCGTCAGGTCTCGAATCCTGTCGGGCAGGATTATCCCAGCTGCGACGGCAAAAACGCAGCACGATTTCTTTCGCATGGATTCAGCCGCGCTCTACAACTAACACACATCGGATATTACAGATAATTTACCGCCAGAATCACAATACTCGTAACAATCATAACAATACCAACCACACGGTTTAAGGTTTTGGCATCGGATCGGTTTGCTATTTTGGATGCAATTCTTGCCCAAAGCAGTGTGAACGCAACGCACAGAACAAGGCTCTGGATATCGGGAAGTCCACCGATCAGAAAATGGCTGATACCGCCGGTCAGTGCCGTAAACGCCATAATAAACACACTGGTACCAACTGCCAAATGCATCGGATAGCCAAGGAACGTCGTCAGAACAAGCAGAAGCATCATTCCGCCGCCCGCTCCGACAAATCCGCAGATAAAGCCGACAAATACACCGCCGATGATTGCCTTGATGCATCTGCTTTTCGGCGAGACCGCTTCGTATTGCGCTTTCGTTTTATTGACAGGCTTCAAAAGGAAGCGCAAGCCGACGAAAATCAGTGCGATCTGCATGGTACCGCTCATTGCCCGCTCGGGCAGAAAACTGGCGGCAAAGCTTCCGATCATCGTTACAACGAGGACACTCACAAGCAGAGGCAGGCTGTTTTTGACATCCAGATTTCCGCTTTTCTTATATGTATATGCACTGATAAGGCTTGCCAGAACATCGCTGATCAATCCTATGCCAACCGCATCGTATGCAGGAACCCCCAAGAAGGTTGCAAGCATCGGTCCTATTACCGCGGCAGCACTCATACCCGCAAACCCCGTTCCAATACCGGCACCGGCACCTGCGATAAAGCACACAAGTATTTTGATTACAATATCTTCCATCATGTTTCTCCATTTTCTTTTATGTTTTTGTTGAATTTCTTACATCATTAAGAAAGACCGCAATTCTCACAAACTACGAATCCATGGCTGAAAAAGGAATTCGATCCCTCACGCTGTTTCCGGCAGACGGGTTTCGAGCAGCTGTAAAGCAGGCTCGCTCTGTCCCTCACTATCCCTAATTTCCGCATTTTTTAGCGAATTAGTGACCGCTTTTATTGCCCCTTCCGAGAAAAATGCTAGGCAAATGCAAGGCCGGAGGGACGGGTGGTCACTATTTTTGATTTCAGGTTAACCGCGTTTTTATCTGAAATACTTATAGTATATTTCGTTTATTGTTTCGATGTATACATTAAAGGAAGGGTGGTTGTTATCTCTCCTGCAAAGATACATGTTCTTTTTCTCAAGGTATAATTTTCTTACCTCAAGCCACAGGTCCTCATCTTTAATGTCTTCAACTTTTTCTGCAAGTCCTCTGGAATTGGGCGCTTCGTTCCAATACCATTGATCAAATGCAATCCATCCGGTCTTGTTGTGTATCAATCGTTCCCAGCCTCGGTAATTTTCCCGGACAATAGCAAGATCAATACTAAATTTTGTTTTATTACCTTTTTGAAAGGAACGTTGTTTCGTGGTTAAAGCAGAAGTTGAATCGTCACAGTCTCCCCATTTGTTTTTGGCAAGTATTTTATTGAACTCTTTTCTGATGTATTCTTTTATTGCTTTTCCATCATTGAACCTTACCTCAAAGCATTCAATGATGCAAATATTATAGTCAAGATCTATAGGTTCTTTGGCGTTTTGCGTTATAAGATTTCTTGCGCCACTCCCCACCAAGTGAGCCTCAACGGTCATAACCGAATCGCTGTTAATTGCCTGTACGAGTTGGTTGATGATGTCAGCACAATGCGCTTTCATTCTTTTCAGAAAATCTTTGTCGTCGATATAGTGATACATAATTGCCCCTCCAAATTATCCCCATACCGTCCAGATAGCCTTTTTGACTAAATCATATCATTATACACGATTTTTTGATTTTGTCAATAGTTATTGGCTAATAATCCCTATTTTCTTAAAAATTCGATTTCGTTTGATGGCTTATATCGATGATTTCGTTTTCTTCTTAAAAATCGGCTCATCCCCCGCGCAGAGCCACGCTCCCACCGCCATGGCGGCAAGGGAGATAAAGTAGGTCACCTTCGGCATCTCGCGGAAGATGACGAGGGAAAGAAGTGTGCCGATGAACGGCGCCACGGCGTAATAAGCACTGGTCCGCGCCGCGCCGAGAATCCTCTGGGCATACACGTAAAAGAAAATGCTCAGCCCGTACGCCACAAATCCCACGCCGAGCACAGCAAAGACGCTCCAAAGGTTGGTCAGCCGCTCTCCGATGCACAGCCCGATGATGATCGAACCCAGACCCGAGAAGATGCCTTTCAGCAGTACGATCTGCAAGGGATCCTTGGACGAGAGCTTCCTCGTGCAGTTGTTTTCAAAGCCCCAGCACACCGCCGCCAAAAGCACGAACAGCGAGCCGGCGGAAAACTTCAGACTGCTGATATCCTCAAAGGAAAGCAGCGCACAGGACAGTACCACAAAGAAGATGCCCGCCCACAGACGGGGAGAAATTTTTTCTTTGAAGATCATCAGCGCAATGATCGCCGTCGCCACGATCTCAAAGTTGTTGAGCAGCGAAGCATTTGCCGCCGTGGTGTTGT
>JAFTMP010000201.1 GCA_017452335.1 Clostridia bacterium | reverse complement strand
TCTTGATGCACTCTACGAAGTGGTCAACTTCCTTCTGGTAAGCGTCGCCGCCCATAGCGGTCTTGCACTCTGCCAGAGTTACGTTGGTCATGTAGTTGAGAGCCTCAGTGGTCAGGTCAAGAGTTGCACCGTCCAGCTTTGCGCCGCCCTTAGTACCGAACAGCTCGATTGCGCCGGAACCGTTCTTGATATTCAGAGAGAAGGAAGCCTCAACGCTCATTACGAAGCCGTCTTCGAAACGGATCATAGCGGTAGCCAGGTCTTCTACGTTGCAAATATCGTTTTCGCTTCTGGAAGCGGAGTAGTAACCCTTAGGAGTCTTCAGGTTGGGACGGTTGAGCAGCTTCTGGAAGGTAGCGCCGTAAACGGATACGGGCTTCTTGTTGCCTGCCAGGTAACGAACCATGTCGATTACGTGAACGCCCAGGTCGATCAGAGGTCCGCCGCCGGAGCGGGACTTATCGCCGAACCAGCCTTCGGGGTTACCGTTTCTACGCAGGTAGGAAACCTTTGCATAGTACAGTTCGCCAAAGAAATCGCTGTTGTACAGGTCCTTAAGAACCTCGGTATCGTTACCGAAACGGCGAACGAAGCCGATCTGCAGGTGCTTGCCGCTTTCCTTAGCAGCAGCCAGCATTGCCTGTGCATCTGCAACATTGGTAGCCATGGGCTTTTCGCACATAACGTGCTTGCCTGCCTTCAGAGCAGCGATGGTAACAGGAGCGTGCTCGCTGTTCCAGGTACAAACGGAAACTGCTTCGATTTCCTCGAGCTTGAGCAGTTCGTTGTAGTCAAGGAATCTGCGCTCTTCGGGAATGTTATAACGGTCGCCCTGAGCCTTCAGAGTCTTGGGGTTAATGTCGCAAATAGCATACAGCTCGGTCTCGGGGTTCTTTACATAAGAATCAAGATGGCAATCGGAAATGGAGCCGACGCCGATAACAGCAACTTTCATCATTGTTTTCATTCTCCTTAAATTCTATAAATTGTTTGTTTTATTGAATTACAGCATCTTCATCTTGCCGCGCAGGAAGTCAGCAGCCATGATAATGTCTGCAGCGGGATCTGCACCGCACTCACGCTCGATGGTCAGGAAGCCCTTGTAGCCGATATCCTGCAGAGCTCTCATGTAGCCGTTCCAGTTTACGTTACCGTAACCGAGGGGCAGTTCGATAAAGGGAGCGCCCTTCTTGGTAGCAGCGATGATGGAGTCAAGCACGGGGTTGCCGGTGGACTCTTCTGCCTTTGCGTCGCCGCCTTCCTTGATGAAGTCAACGATGTCGCCTGCATAAAGCTTTGCGGGGTCAACGTTCTTGAGCATCATACCGTCCTTCGCGTGGGTATGAACGATGTACTTGGACAGACGATGAACTGCAACAGCCAGATCGTTGTCAGCAGAGCACATAACCAGGTTTGCAGGGTCGAAGTTTACTGCAACGCCGGTGGAGTTCAGAGTGTCAAGGAAGTCACCCAGACGTGCTGCGGGTTCGGGACCGGTTTCGATTGCAAAATGAGATCCCATAGCATCTGCGAATTCAGCCAGCTCAAAGCATGCTTCCTGCATTACCTTGTACTGATCGCAGGTGGTGTCAACGGGAACCTGGCCGATGTGAGTGGTTACAACGTCGGTGCCGAATTCCTTAGCGAATTCCATGATACGCTTGGATTTTTCGATCTTCTTGGCATTGTTTTCCTTGTACTGGAAGCCGCCGCGCATGCCGGCGTCGCCACCAAGGTCACCGCAGATTGCGGAGAATACCATGCCTTCGCTCTTAACCATGTCCAGCAGCATCTTCTGACGCTCGGTGGTCATGTTGTCAACGTGGTTTTCAGACAGACCGTACGCGGTCATGTACATCTGAATACCCTGCGCGCCAATAGCGGCAGCCTTCTTGATGCTTTCTTCGGTACGACCGGGGAAGGATTCAACGATTACGCCAATGGGAAAATTGTACATAAAAACCGTCCTTTCTTTGAAGAGGCATGGATTTTTCTTATTTTTTTGAAATCCTCTTCTTGCAAAATTAACAATTGTATTATATAATATTTTTGATGAAATTGCAAGGCACAAAATAGATATTTTTTAACACTATTCTGCTTTTTTTGAAGAAAAACCTAAAATGTTCGACATTTTTTCGTTGAATTCGGGAGGACGATGTGAAATACGAGGTACATCATCTTGATAACACAAAACTGCCTTTTATCTTTCGCCACGACACCATGCACGCGGGAGAGAAGGATTTTACCCACTGGCATGAAAATATTGAAATCCTCTATTTTGAGGAGGGGCGGGGCAGAGTGACCTCCGATTATACGGTCAGTGAGACCGAGGCGGGGGATCTGTTTGTGGTCAATTCCGAGCGGCTTCACATGGTGGAATCGGCTGATGAAAAACAGCCGGTGCATTATTACTGTCTCATTGTGGATATGGATTTTTGCATTGCCAACGGTCTGCCTGTTTCTCAGCTCACTTTTAAGAGCAAAATTTCGGGAGACAGGGTGCTTGGCGATCGCTTTAGAGACTTGATTGCCGCCTATGGGCAGAAGAGCGAGTTTAAGGAGGCTGCCATCCGCGTTGCCGCCCTGTCGCTGCTGGTGGCTCTGTGTGACGGACACCTTGCGGGCGAAGAGGAGAGCGAGGAGAAGGATAAGGAGCATCTGCAAAACGTAAAGGATGCCATCAAATACATCAAGGAGCATTTTGAAGAGCGGATCACCGTGGACGAGATCGCAAGAAAGGCGGGGCTGTCTACAGCCTACTTTTCGCGGATCTTCAAGGCGGTCACCGGATATACCGTGGTGACCTACATCAATCTGATCCGTTGCCGACAAGCCGAAAAGCTGCTCAAATCGGGCAAATATAAGGTGGGGGAGATCGCCGCCACCTGCGGCTTTGAAAACAAATCCTATTTTGCAAGAACCTATAAACGGCTGATGGGCGCACTTCCCTCGGATGTGGCGGAGAAATGACAGCAATCTCTATAGGTTAGAAATTTACATAAAAACGCCGCTGAAAGTATCGCTTTCAGCGGCGTTTTGTTGGTGCGCTCGGCACGTGTTACAACGTGGCGGTGGAAGTCCGCTACAGACTTGGCAGTAGGAACTGTTAGCTAAGGGCAAGGGCG